>JANXYA010000288.1 GCA_025350345.1 Gammaproteobacteria bacterium | reverse complement strand
GTAGATGAAGGCCTCTTCGCCGTGCCGCACCTGGTCCCGCAGGAAATTGCGCGCCTGATAGTTGCGCACCCCGTCCCAGGGCGAGGTGCGCCGCGGCAGCGCGGCCAGGTGCTCGATGCCGAAAGTCCCGGGCTCGGTCTTGAGCAGCCAATGGCTCACGAATCAACGCCCCGCGGCAAACAGTTGCAGGCCATTCTCGGTTACGACGCCATCCAGTCGTACGTCGTGGGCTTGCGGCTCGATCAGCGCAACCCTCTGGCACTCGAATGCGATGCCCACCAGGAGTGGCGCGCCGCGCGTGCCGCGGCGGAAGGCCAGCCATCGATCGTAGTAGCCGGCGCCGTTGCCGAGTCGATTGCCGGCCTCATCGAAGCCGACCAGCGGCATCAGCACCAGCGTCAGCGCGGGCGCGGCGATGCTCCGGCCACCGATGGGCTCACCGATCAGGTAACGGTTGCGTCGCAGCGGGCGGCCGTGATCGGCGTGGAACACCATCTGGCAATTCTTGTGGTCGGTGATGAGCGGTAGAAATACCTGGCAGCGGCGGCTTCTGGCCAGCGCCCGCAGCGGCCCGGTGGCGACTTCCGTGCCGCGTGATGCGTACAGACCCACCGCAGCGCCGGGCCCGAGCGCGCTGAGGCGTGCGACGTGGGCGAGGATGCGCCGCTGGGCCGCCGCCCGCGCGGCCGGTGCAAGCGCGGCGCGGCGGGCGAGCAGCGCGCGGCGCAACGCGGGTCGCGACAACGGTGTTGCTACGGGCACGTCGGCTTAAGGGCTGCGCCAGGTTGGAAGAGAAGCGTCACCCGCAATGCCGGTGCGAACCGTTGCTCTCGACCAGAGCAACAAGTGGGATTTCCTGCGGCAGGTAAGGCTTTCTGCTCGGGGCAGACCTGCACAATGCTGCCAGCAAGGCCAGATCCCGGGGTGTTTCAACTTAGGGTCGAGAGGTAACCCAGCCCGCTTATCGAACACCACAGGCGACGCGTGTCCGACTCTACACTAAAGATCCAGCTGCTGTCCTTTCTGCAGTGCAGATTCGACGCGTTCACGCAGCGTGCGCACGCGCACGCCGTAGTCCGCCTGCGAACCGTGATCCTGTTCACGCTGGCGCAGCATTTCATTGGCGATATTCAAGGCCGCCATCACGGCAATGCGATCGACTCCCACTACCTTGCCCGTGTCCCGGATCTCTTTCATGCGGGTATTGAGGAAGGCGGCGCTGTCGAGCAGGTCGCTCCGCTCCTCCTGCGGGCAGGCGATGAAGTATTCCCGGTCGAGGATGCGGACGCTGACGCGCGTGGCTTCCGGCTGGCTCATGCCGTGTGTTCCATGGCCTTGAGGCGCCCGATGATCGCTTCGACGCGGGCCCGGACCTGTTCGCTCCGGTTCATCACGGTGGTCTTCTCAGCCGCGAGGTTGTCCTGACGCTGCCGCAGGGCGCGGTTCTCTTCCTTGAGACGGTGCACGGTGGCGACCAGCTCTTCCAGGCGCTTTTCGAGGCGCTTGAGCTCCTGGTCGAGATTTGCGCTGCCTTTGCTGTCTGCCATGTGAAAACTATAGTTCCGCGCCACGAGCGCGGTCAATGGAAATGCTCGTACCCTGGGGAAACTGTGTAGCGGTTGCGTGTGGCCGTGACGCGCCCTACCATGCCTGCGGTCAGTCCATGCGGCCGGAATCACGTGGCCAGCCAAAGCAATTACGCCCAGGTCCAACGCCTTTTGTCAGAATCCCGAGCGGTCACCGAGCCCGCCGAAGCGCACGGCACTCTGGCAGGGGCGCTGTGCTCCACCGGTGCCTACCGGCTGGAAGACTGGCTGGCCGATATCCTTCCCGAGGGTGCGGCTGCGGGCGATGCCGCGGGGCAGCTGCGCGAGGTCTATGATGAGACGCGCGCGGCCCTGACCGGCACCCAGATGCAGTTCGAGCTGCTGATGCCCGATGACGAGCAGCCCATCGAGCTGCGCACCGAGGCGCTCACCCTGTGGTGCAATGGCTTCGTCTATGGGCTGGGCACCAGCGGCGCGCCGGACCCCGAGCACCTGCCCGGGGATGCCGGGGAGATCGTGCGTGACCTGGCACAGATCATGCGGGCGGGAGTCGACGAACGGGAAGGACTCGAGGCCAACGAGGCGGCGCTGGCGGAACTGGTGGAATTCGTGCGGGTCGGAGTCCAGGTCGTGTTTGAAGAGCTGGGCGCTTTCCGGCACCCGGCGCCGGCAGCCGGACTTTCTCTGCATTGAAGCGTCACCCGGCCGTGGCCTGACCTGGCGCTCCTACAAAGGCTCCCAATGAACAGCAAGATGGCCGAAGAATTCGCCCGCCGCCGCCGCCAGCTGCTGCGGGCGATGGGCAAGGACGCGATTGCCGTGCTGCCGGCGGCGCCCGAGCGCACCCGCAACAACGACGTGCTGTACAACTTCCGCCAGGACAGTGATTTTCACTACCTCACCGGGTTCGGCGAGCCCGAGGCGGTTGGGGTGCTGATTCCGGGACGGCCGCAGGGCGAATTCGTGATGTTCGTGCGCGAACGCAGCGCCGAGCGGGAGATCTGGGACGGGAAGCGCTCCGGACCGGAGGGTGCGCGAGCCGACTTCGGCGCCGATGACGCCTTTCCCATCGCCGACATCGACGAGATCCTGCCCGGGCTCATCGAGAGCCGCTCGCGGGTCTACTACACGATGGGCAAGTACCACGACTTCGATCAGCGCGTGCTCAGCTGGGTGAACACCCTGCGCGCGCAGGCACGCGCCGGAGCGCATCAGCCACAGGAATTCGTGGCCCTCGACCACGTGCTGCACGACATGCGCCTGTTCAAGAGCCGCAGGGAACTGGCGATCATGCGCCGCGCCGGACAGATCGGCGCCGGCGCGCACATCCGTGCGATGCGCTTTTGCCGGCCCGGCCGCACCGAGTACGAGGTGATGGCGGAACTGGTGCATGAGTTCGGCCGCCACGGCGCCGATATTTCCTATCACCCGATCGTCGGGGGTGGCGCCAATTCATGCGTGTTGCACTACGCCGACAACAACCAGCCGCTCAAGGCAGGGGACTTGCTGCTGATCGATGCCGGTTGTGAGCACGAATACTATGCATCGGACATCACCCGCACCTTCCCGGTGAATGGCCGCTACAGCCCCGAACAGCGCGCCGTCTACGACGTGGTGCTGGCCGCGCAGCACGCCGCCTTTGCCAAGGTGAAGCCGGGCAATCACTGGAACGAGCCGCACGATGCGGCGGTGCGGGCGATCACCCAGGGCCTGGTGCGCATCGGATTGCTCAAGGGGCCGCTCGCCGGCCTCATCAGGGATGGCGCCTACAAGAAATTCTTCATGCACCGCACCGGCCATTGGCTCGGCATCGATGTGCACGATGTAGGGGATTACAAGGTCGGCAACGAATGGCGGGTGTTCGAGCCCGGGATGGTGTTGACGGTGGAGCCCGGCGTCTATATCCCCGCCGGCAGCAAGGGCGTGCCGAAGCGATTCTGGAATATCGGCGTGCGCATCGAGGACGACGTTGCCGTGACCCGCAGTGGCCATGAGGTGCTCACGGCCGGCGCGCCGACCTCCGCCGATGCGATCGAGAAGCTGATGGCCGCGGCCGCATGAGCGCGCGCACGCCGACCCCCGTCGATGTCGCCATCGTCGGCGGTGGCATGGTCGGCGCCAGCCTGGCCCTCGCGCTCGCCGGCACGGCCCTGCGCGTGGTGCTCATCGAGGCGGTGCCCCTGGATGCCGCCAGCCAGCCCAGTTTTGATGATCGCACCACCGCGCTCGGCAATGGCAGCCGGCGCATTTTTGAAGCGCTCGGGGTGTGGCGCCACATGAGCGCGCAGGCCGGCCCCGTGCGCGAGATCCGCGTGTCGGATGCCGGCCGCTTCGGTGCCGCCCGACTGAGCGCGGCGGAGCAGGGGCTCGAGGCGCTGGGCTTCGTCGTGTCCAACCGGCACATCGGCGCTGCGCTCTGGCAGGCGCTCGCACAGCGGCCCCAGATCCTGGTGCGCAATCCGGCGCGCGTCCTGGAGGTACGGCTCGAGAGCGAGGCCGCGCGGCTGGCGGTGCGCCGCGCGAGCCTGGGCGCGGAGAGCACGGCGGTCGCGGCGGACACTGAGCAGTTTGTGGCCCGCGTGGTGGTGGCCGCGGACGGCGCGCAATCGCTCGTGCGCGCCGCTGCCGGCATCGCCGCGATGGTCGAGGACTACCGGCAGGTGGCCGTGGTGGTGCACGTCGCGACGGACCGGGCCGCGAGCGGGGTGGCTTATGAGCGCTTCACGCCCGCCGGGCCGCTGGCGGTGCTGCCGCTCGCCGACGGCCGTTACACGGTGGTGTGGACGCTGACCCCGGAGCGCGCCGCGCAGGTGCTGGCGCTCGAGTCCAGCGCGTTCATCGCCGAGCTGCAGCGGAGCTTTGGCTGGCGCATCGGCCGCATCCGGCAAGCCGGCGCATGTGCCTCCTATCCGCTGTCCCTGAGCCGCGCAGAAAGCATGCCCGGGCAACGCGCCGTGCTGGTCGGCAACGCGGCGCAGGCCCTGCATCCGGTGGCCGGCCAGGGTTTCAATCTCGGGCTGCGCGACGCCGCCTTGCTGGCGGAGATGCTCGCGGCGGCGCCCGATCCGGGTGCCCCTGCGGTGCTGGAGGACTTTGAGCGCCGCCGCGCCGCCGATCGTCGCGGCATGGTGGGCTTCACCGACGGACTCGTGAAACTCTTCGCCAGCGAACGCCCCGGCGTCGCACTGCTGCGCAGCCTTGGCCTGACACTCTTTGACCTCGCCCCCGGCGCCAAGGACGGGCTGGCGCGCCTGAGCTGGGGTTTCGGCGGCGATACGCCGCGGCTGATGCGCGGCCTGCCCGTGACCTGAACCCCCAAGCGCTGCATGAACACTGAATTTGACATTGCGATCATCGGCGGCGGACCGGTCGGCGCCGCCACCGCGGCGCTGCTGGTGCGGCACGGCGGCTTTGCGCCCGGGCGCATTGCGCTGCTGGCGCCGGAACTCGATGACGCGGCTCGGCCGCAGGGCCCACCGGAGTTGCGGGTCGCGGCGATCTCGCGCTCCAGTCAGCAGGTGCTGCGCAATGCGCTGGCCTGGTCAGCGCTGCCACCGGAGAGGCTCTGCGCCTACGAGTGCATGCGCGTCTGGCACGAGTCCGTGCCCTGCGACGGCCCCGAAGTGCTGGTCTTCAGGGCGGCCGAGCTCGCCGAGGCCGAGCTCGGCCATATCATCGAGAATCGTGCCTTGGCCGCCGCGAGTTTGGCGGCGTTTCGCGCACAGGGCGGGCGGGCGATCGCGGCGACCATCACGTCGGTCAGCACCGGTGCAAACGCCGTGCGCCTGGAGACGAGCGCGGGGGAGTTCTCAGCCCGGCTGATCGTGGGGGCCGACGGCGCGCGCTCACAGGTGCGCGAGCTGCTGCACCTGCCCCTGCGCTCACATGATTACCGGCAAAGCGCCATCGTCGCGAC
>JANXYA010000278.1 GCA_025350345.1 Gammaproteobacteria bacterium | reverse complement strand
TGTCCGAGAACGGCCAGGCCCTGGATGCCATACGCGAGGTGGGCCCCGGCAAGCATTTCCTCGGCTGCGCCCACACCCAGGCGAATTTCGAGAACGCGTTCTACCGCTCGCCGCTCGCGGACAACAACAGCTACGAGCAGTGGCAGGCCGAGGGTTGCAAGGACATGGCGACGCGCGCCAATGCGCTGTGGAAAAAACAGCTGGCCGAGTACGAGGCCCCGCCGCTGGATCCGGCCATCGACGAGGCCCTGTGCGATTACGTCAATCGTCGCAAGGCCGCCTTCCCCGACTCCAACGTCTAGGGCTTGGCGGGCCGCCGCCCCCGGCCATCGCGATTCCCTCCGGGACTGGCGGCAATCTTCACCGGCGGCAGCTCCACCACCTGGCGCAGGTGCGGGTACTGGGCGCTCTTGTGCGGAATCGCCATGGCCTCGACGAAGTGCGCCTGGAACTGCGGCTCAATCGCCGTTTCGATCTTCTCCACCCGGCTCACGAGCTGTTCGATGAGCGTGCGCGAGCGCGCATCGAGCAGCGCGATGCGCGCACCGGTGCCGGCCGCGTTGCCCGCGGAGGTGACGTTCGCCAGGTCGCAGTCCGGAATCATGCCGAGCACGGTGGCGTACTTCACGTCGATGTGGCTGCCAAAGGCCCCGGCCAGGCGAATGCGATCGACGGTGTCGACGCCCAGCCGGTCCATGAGCAGGCGGATCCCGGCGTACAGGGCAGCCTTGGCCAGCTGTATCGCGCGCACGTCGTTCTGGGTAATGCGCAGCAGCTGCGAGCCCTCGTGCAGGACGTAGGCGTAGGTCCTGCCATGCGCCACGACGCGCGCACTGCGCGCCGCCATCGAGCCGTCGATGACGCCGTCCTGCGTGATGACGCCCGCGAGATACAGTTCCGCCAGGACCTCGATGATCCCCGAGCCGCACACCCCGGTCACGCCGGTCGCGGCCGCGACAGCGGCAAAGCCCGGATCGTCGGACCACAGATCGGAGCCGATCACCTTGAACCTGGGCTCGAGCGTCTGCCGATCGATCCGGACGCGCTCGATGGCCCCGGGCGCGGCGCGTTGCCCGCAGCTGATCTGCGCGCCCTCGAAAGCAGGGCCGGTCGGACTCGAGCAGGCGAGCAGCCGGGCGCGGTTGCCGAGCACGATCTCGGCATTGGTGCCGACATCGACCAGCAGCGTCAACTCCTCCAGCATGTCGGGCCGCTCGGCGAGGATCACGCCGGCGGTGTCGGCGCCCACGTGCCCGGCGATGCAGGGCAGGATATAGATGCGCGCGTTGGGGTGGAGCGCCACGCCGATTTCGGCCGCCGTCACCGTCAGGGCACGGTCGATCGCGAGCGCGAATGGCGCACCGCCCAGCTCCACCGGATCAATGCCAAGCAGCAGGTGATGCATGATCGGATTGCCGACCACGGTCGCCTCGAGTATCAGCTCGACGCTGATCCCGGCCGCGCGCGCGACTTCGGCGGCCAGATCACTGAGCGCCTGGCGCACGGCCTGGGTCATCTGCACCGCGCCGCCCGGATTCATCATGGCGTATGAAACCCGGCTCATGAGATCCTCGCCGAAGCGAATCTGCGGGTTCATCGCACCGACCGAGGCCACGACTTCTCCGTTGGTCAGGTTGCACAGGTGCGCAGCGATGGTCGTGGAGCCGACATCGACCGCAAGCCCGTAGACCTGCTCGTGAAACCCGGGCCACACGGCGATGATGCGCGAGTTGTCGTGCACCGCTACCGTGACTTTCCAGGCGCCCTGGCGCAGCGCGGGCTGCAGCTGCTGCAGCACCGCCAGGTCGCACTCCAGGTTCTTCAGCTCCCACTCGCGCAGCAGCGCGGCCTCCAGGCGACGCAGATCCCCCGACGGGTCGTGCATGTTGGGCTCCGCCACCTCGACGAAGTGCAGCCGCACCACCGGGTACAACTCGATATCGCGCGCCTAGGCGGCCTTGCGCACCACCTGGCGGTGCACCTGGCTCGAGGGTGGCACGTCGACCACCACGTCCGCCTCGACCCGCGCCTGGCAGGACAGCCGCCGGCCCGCGCTCAAACCCACGCGCGCGCCGTACTTGCGCTCGGCCTCGGATACGCCCGACAGGCTGGCGGCACTGGACTGGACGCCGTGCTTGGCGAATTCGCCTTCGGCCACGAGCACCTGACAACGGCCGCACATGGCCCGGCCGCCGCACACGGAGTCGATATCGACGCCCAGGCTCCGCGCCGCCGTCAGGAGCGGCGTGCCCACGGCGAAGCGCCCGCGCTTGCCCGAGGGCGTAAAGACAACGAGCGGATCGCCCGTGCTCAAGATCGAGCCTCAGCCCGAGGCCGCGGGTCGGCGCCGATGACCACCCTTTCGCAGGCCGCGCATTTCCCCGGGCGCGCCCGTGGGCGGCGGTGCGCTCTCGCGGAACTTGCGGATCCAGTTCGCGCAATCCGGATCATGTCCCATCATGACATCCGCTCCCATGCAGGCGCGCACGATGTCCCCGTGCAGCGGATTGGTGATCGCCGAAGTGAGGCCGCTGGCGATCGCCATGGTGAGGAACGCGCTGTTGATGCCATCGCGACCTGGCAGGCCGAAGCTGATGTTCGAAGCACCGCAGCTCGTGTTGACCTTGAGTTCCTGCTGGAGCCGGCGCACCAGGCGCATCACCTGCACGCCGGCCCTGTTGATCGCGCCGATCGGCATGACGAGCGGATCGACGATCACGTCGGAGACCGGGATGCCGTGATCCTGGGCACGATGCACGATCCGCTTGGCTACTTCGAAGCGGACGTCCGGATCCTCCGAGATGCCCGTTTCGTCATTGGAGATCGCGACGACCGCGGCGCCGTACTTCTTCACCAGCGGCAGCACGGACTCGAGCCGTTCCTCCTCGCCGGTGACCGAGTTGATGAGCGGCTTGCCCTTGTAGACGGCCAGGCCCGCGGCGAGCGCTGCCACGATCGAGGAGTCGATCGACAGCGGTACATCGGTGATGGACTGCACCAGCTGGATGGCCCGGGCGAGAATCGCGGGCTCGTCGGCCAGGGGAATGCCCGCGTTCACATCCAGCATGTGCGCGCCGGCCTCGACCTGCGCGAGCGCATCGGCCGCGACGCGGCTGAAATCCCCCGCCGCCATCTCGGCTGCCAGTATCTTGCGGCCGGTGGGGTTGATTCGCTCGCCGATGATGACGAAGGGGCGATCGAAACCGATCACCACCTCGCGGGTTGCTGAACTGATGATGGTGTCCGTCATGATATTTTCCTGTCCGACAAACTGGGTGGCGTGGCCTCTGGCCGCCAGGGGCGCCGTCCGCCGAGGACGCCGGATCGATCAATGACCTCCGCGACCGATTCTTCCTGGCGGTAGGCCATGACGTGCACGCCGCTCACGCCCTTGATCGTATGCAGCTCCTGGATGAGCTCGACGCACAGGTTCCGCCCCTCGCGAGCCTGGTCCGTGGAACCGGCGAGCCGCGCGATGATCTCGTCGGGCACGTGCAGGCCCGGTACATGGGCCCGCATGAAATTTTTCAAAAAAATTTGAATAATATCTAAAAATGACCTTTTTTAATATCACCCCTGAAATTTTTGAAACTACTTCCGAAAAAAGTGAGGAA
>JANXYA010000259.1 GCA_025350345.1 Gammaproteobacteria bacterium | reverse complement strand
GTGCGGGTAGTGTTTTCGACATCGATCGGCCCCCGATGAGACAGGCAGCTGACGTGGTGCTTGGTTCCCAGCAGCATACCTGCGATGTTTGCTGCGGTACAGGGACACCGACTTGGTCCGCTTGGGGTCGGAAGCGGCCGGTTTGCGCCCCATCCATTCTTCGCCGCGAGTTATCCTGTCACGCGGTCGACGGTAGACTTCCAGTAGACTTCGGCGCCGATCACACGCTGGATTTTTCTGCAGAAACACGCGGAACTTTTAGTAGGGATGACGCTAACCGTGTGACTTCCTGAAGGAACCCTCGGTGAAGCTTCTACTACGCCTTCTCCCTCACCTGTAACTCCGCGATTTTGAAAGGCACCCCACACCCTCCTATCCCGCAGTACCCGTTCGGATTCTTCGCCAGATATTGCTGGTGATAATCCTCTGCGTAGTAGAAAGGCGGAGCATCGCCGATCTCGGTGGTGATGCGCCCGCGGCCCGCGGCCCGCAGCGCCTGCTCGTATTGGCGGCGGCTGGCTTCAGCTGCCGCGCGTTGCGTTGCGTTGCTGCAGTAGATGACTGAGCGGTACTGGGTGCCGGTATCGTTGCCCTGCCGCATGCCCTGCGTCGGGTCGTGCGATTCCCAGAACAGGCGCAGCAGGGCGTCGTAGGAAATCGCCGCCGGATCGTAGACCACGAGCACCACTTCGGCGTGCCCGGTGCGGCCGGTGCAGACCTGGCGATAGTCGGGGTCGGCGGTGGTGCCGCCGGCGTAGCCCACGGCCGTGGTGTAGACGCCGCGCTGCTCCCAGAAAAGACGCTCCGCGCCCCAGAAGCAGCCCATGCCGAACACTGCCTGCTCCAGCCCGGCGGGAAATGGCGGCCGGATGGCGTGGCCATTGACGTAGTGCTGCGTCGCCTGCGGATTCGCGCTCATCGCTCCTCACTCCCATCTATCTTAGGTTGCGCCGCCCATTGCCGCTAGAATAGCAGTTGTGTCAACCACCACCTGACCGCTCGATGGGCATTTCAAACGCACATAATCTCACCCGGCCCCACACTATAGAGCCGCGGCCCTATGGGTTGCGAGTGAGCCTGCGGACCCTCGACCCCTTTGGCACGCTGTGCGGTGCGGACTGGCAGCGTACGCATTGGTACCGCACCGTGGCGGAGCGGGACGGGGCACTGGCGGATATGAGCCGCAAGCACGAATACTCGCGGCCCGGCGACCGGCCCGCACTGGTGTTCGCCAAGGTGGAGAATCTCGCCTCGAGTCGCGGGCTCTAGCGCTCAGAAACTGCGGCCGAGGAACAGATAGAAAGCGGTGACACCGCGCTCGTCGTAGCCTGTGGCCAGGTACACAGGGCCGATGTAGGTGTCGGCGCCGAAGAACAGCGCCACATCGCGGCGCGCCGAGGCGAAACTCACATCGCTCCGCGTGGCCCAGACGTTGCCGACTTCGAGCGACAGCCCGGCATAGGCGGGCACGTTGAGGACACCCTCGCCTCCGTTCCCCACGTTGCGGTAATACAGGGCGCGCGCGATCGCGTAGTGTGGGCCGGCGAGCGACTGCGCCGGAAGTCCGGACAGGCTCAGGAACCCGCCCAGCGGGAAGAAGCTCCGCACATTGGTGTCGCTCCCGCCGATGGTGCTGCCGCCCGACACCCACAGCAGGCCCGTGTCCTTGCCGTGCGACCAGGCACCGCGCCAGTCCAGCGTCAGCTGGTCCGATACCGGAGCGCCGCGCACCTGCTGCTCGAAGCGCACGCCCAGGTTGAGTGCCTGCCCGCTGCGCGGAAAATTGGTGCTGTCGAGCCGGTCGTAGTTGAAGTTGATGAACTCGGCATGGGCGTGATAGTTGGTCTCCGGCGTGCTGAAATCGCCGAGCCGCACCGCGGTGCTGCCACGGCTGTCCAGCACGCCGGTGCGCAGTTCGCCCCAGTTGCCGAACTCGCGTCCAAGATCGACGCCGTACTCAAAGGTACGCACCCGGAAGGTGCCGATCGTCGTGCCGGCGGCATTCACCTGTGGCAAATCATGCTCCTGCCCGAGCAGGTGCGGCGCCACGAAGTAGCGGTGCCACGCGGACAGCGGCTGGTAGAACTCGACGCCGACGCGCGGCGAGGCGCCGATCTGCAGGTCCAGCACCGATTCCGCATCCAGGGCGTTGAGCTCGGTGAAGGACAGGCGCATCGCGGCGTTGAAGGTGCTGTTGCCGGCGAAATCATCCTGCAGCGAAAGCCCGAGCCGCAGGTAGTTCGGGCCCCAGGAATTGCGGCGGGCCGTGAATTCCAGGCCCTGATCGCCGTTCCCGGCATGCACCAGCCGGTAGTCGAGCTGCTCGAGATTGCCGCGGCCGTAGATGTCGGCGATGCGCTGGGAGATGAGCTCGGGTTGCAGGGGCTTGTTCAGCTGGTCGGCGAACACCTCGCGCAGCAGGCTCGCATAGCGGGCCGAAGCGCGGTCGGTCGTGATGAACTTCAGCACCGGACCGGTTGCCGGCGCGGCCGCGGCCAGAGCGGTCACGCTCGTTGCATTCGCGGCTGGCGCGGTTGGAGCGGCTGGAGCGGCGAACGCACTGAGCTGCGCCAGCACGGCGCGTGCCGCTACTTCGCCGGCCCGCACACTCTGTGCCACGGCACTGAAGTCGTAGGAATTGCGCTCGCCCAGCTCCGGTTGCAGCAGCAGGTCGCGCGGACCCAGCGTGGCGCGCTGGCGCTCGACATCGCGCCGAACCAGGATCGCCAGGGCCTGGTTGGAGACACTGGTCAGGGAATTGAGCCGATCGCGCGTCTGCAGTGGGAATCCGGCATCCACCACGATCAGCACGTCCACGCCCATGCTGCGCGCGACATCGATAGGCAGGTTCTCCACCAGGCCACCGTCGACCAGCAGCCTGCCGTCACGCTCCACCGGAGCGAGAAAGCCCGGCGCCGACATGCTGGCGCGCAGCGCCGTGGTCAGATCACCCGAGTCCATGATCACGACAGCGCCGGTCTCCAGGTCGGTGGCGACGGCGCGAAAGCGCGTCGGCAAATCATCGAAGCGGCTGATTGCCGCCACCGGCAAGGTGGCGCGGCGCAGGAGCTGAGTGAGTTTCTGGCCCTGGATCAGTCCGGTGGGTATCTGCAGCCGGTGTCCCTGGACGCCGAGGGGCAGGTTGACCAGGAAATCGCGGTCTTCCTGCTTTCGCCGGAATCCCAGGTCGGCGCGCCGCGGGCGATCGCTGAAGGCATCCTGCCAGTCGACCGAGGTGAACAGGGCTTCGATCTGCCGGCCACTCATGCCACTGGCATACAGTCCGCCGATCACGGCGCCCATGCTGGTGCCGGCGATCGCATCGACGTGCAGGTGCAGCTCATCCAGCACCTTCAGCACACCGATATGGGCTGCCCCGCGCGAGCCGCCCCCGGAGAGGACCAGCCCGATGCGCAGCGGCGGCGGGCCCGGCTGGGTGGGCGCGGCTGGCGGCGGATCGGCGCTCCACACCGTGCCCGTCAGCAGCAGCCCAGCCAGGAGGAGTGTCGCCAGGCGCATGGTCAGGGCACGCGCATCTTGCGGGGGTTGAAGCGCGGCGGCGGGAAGCGCAGCTTCAGGGAGCGCAGCTGCGCGAGCAGGATCTTCGCGACCGCCAGGTCGCGCAGCCACTTGTGGTCGGCGGGCACGACGTACCACGGCGCCTGCCGGGTATTGCAGCGGGACAGCATGTCGAGGAAGGCCCGCCGGTAGGCAGACCACTGCGCGCGCTTGACCAGGTCCTGCGGGTCGAACTTCCACTGCTTGCGCCGCTCGTGGATCCGCTCCTCGAAGCGCCGGCGCTGCTCTGCCTTGCTGATGTGCAGGAAGATCTTCACGACGCGAATGTCATTCTCGACCAGCATGCGCTCGAACTCGTTGAGCTGCCGGTAGCGCGCCTGCCAGACCGGCCGTGGCACGAGCGAGTCGACCCGGGCGATCAACACCTCCTCATAGTGCGAGCGATTGAAGACCGCAATCTCCCCGCGCGCCGGCACGTGCGCGTGCACGCGCCACAGGTAATCGTGGCGCCGCTCTTCGGGGCTCGGCACCTTGAAGGCACTGACCGTGCAGCCTTGAGGATTGAAGGCCGAGAACACATGGCGGATCGTGCTGTCCTTGCCGCCGCCGTCAATGGCCTGCAGCACCACCAGCACACCGTACCGTCCGTCGGCATAGAGCTGGTACTGCAGCTCGGCGAGTTCGACCGCAATCTTCTGGCTCGCCGCGCGCGCCTGTGCCTCGTCCCAGCCCAGGGTGCGCCTGGCGCCGGCCGCGCTCAAGGAAGCACGGCCGCCACTGCGCAGCTTCAGCCGCCCGGCCAGGTTCTGGTGCGGCGCCGCCACGATGCTAAGTCCCCGCCGACCGCGGTCCCGACGCGCGCCGCCTCGGCCGCGCCGCGGGCACCTGTTGCGTGAGGCAGTGGATATTGCCGCCGCCGAGCAGCAACTCACGCGCCGGAACGCCCACGACCCGCCGCTCCGGAAACACTCGCCGCAGCACGCGCAGGG
>JANXYA010000245.1 GCA_025350345.1 Gammaproteobacteria bacterium | reverse complement strand
GCGCATCTCCAGCGAACCGTACAGCGCGATATTGGTGGCGTGGTAGTCGCTGTCCAGCAGGCTCTGCCCCGCCCCGTTGTACTGGTCGTTCCAGCCATCGAACTGCGCGTCGCTCTCCTGCAGCCGCAACAGATACACACCGAGCACCGGCTGCAACAGGCCGAGCCACAGGTGCGCCGCATCGCCAATGAAGCGCAGGTCCTGCGCCTGGGTGCGCCGCACGCGCCGATGCTCCTCGAAATAATCGTAGGGTGCGTTCACGCCCCAGTAGCTGTCATTCCCCCAGTCGCCGTCGAAGGAATAGATAATGTGCGAGACCGCGGCGCTGCTGACGCTGACCAGATTGCCCAACTCCGTGGTGTACTCCACCCGCAGCGATGCGCCGCTCGAGCGCTGCGCGTCGCGCCCCGGCTGGTTGGAGCGCGTGATGAAGGAGTTGTCCACGGACCAGGCGTCGTAGCCGTTGTCCAGGTCTGCGTACAGCAGGCTCAGCGAGGCGTGCAGACTCGCCCACGGATTCCACACCAGCTTGCCGTGCAGCGTCGTCTCGTCGTAGCCATTGGTATCGTCCCGGCCGAAAAAAATATTCTGCCTGAAGCCATCGCTCCGGTAGCGCTGGGCTGCCAGCCGCCAGCCCGCGCTCCCGTCGGCGCGCCCGTCGCCCACGGCCATGGCCAGCGCTTCGGTGCCGAAGTCCCCGGCAGTCGCCTCCCCGCCCAGATCGAATTGCGTGCCCGGATCGCGGCTGTGCAGCGAGATCAGGCCCGCCAGCGCGTTGGCGCCATAGACGGTGCTGCCCGGCCCGCGCAGGACCTCGATCTGATCGAGATCGAACAGCGTGGCTGGCATGCCGACGCCGGAAAAATCGATGTCATCGATCAGGAAGCCCACTGAAGGATTGGGTGCGCCCTGGTACTGCTCGATCTCGCCGATGCCACGAATCTGGAAATAGCGCGGGCGCGAGGTGCCGGAGGCCCAGCTCAGGCCGGGCACGAGACCGAGCACGTCTTCGAAGTGCTGCACGCCTGCGGCGCGCAGCGTGGCGCGATCCAGCACCGTGACGCTTTGTGGCAGCTCGTCCAGCGGCGTAGGGCGCAGGCTCGCGCTGATCACGATTTCCTCAAGGTACCCGCCGTCGGGCTGCGTCGCCACAGTGGGCAGCGCCGCGGCGCCAAGCACCGCGACGGCCAGGGACTGGATATGCATCGACCTGCTCCCTACGCCGGTACTAACCGGATCAGGTTCAACGGGTTTGCCGGCCAGCCCGGCATCTCAGGTCCCGCAAAGGACCACCCCAAGGTTTGTGCGCCGGACTATCCTAGTGTTTCCGGTTCATTGCAAGCGATCGAAGCGTTTAGCCTGTGACACGGCAGCCTTGGGGGACAGCATTGGCCATCGACTCACCGGGCAGCGGCCGTCGCGTCCGGATATTCCACGTGGATGCCTTCACGACGCGGGCCTTTACCGGCAACCCTGCCGGTGTAGTGCTGGACGCGGAGCGCCTGGGTGATCGGGAGATGCAGCGCATCGCGCGCGAGCTCAACGTCGGCGACACGATTTTCCTGTTGCCCGCCGACGGTCCCGACCACGACCTGCGCGCGCGCTTCTTCACACCGCACGCGGAGACCGGATTCGTCGGCCATGCCAGCATTGCAGCGCACGCCGTACTGGCGGCCCTGGGCATGAATCACTGCCGACGCCAGCAGCAGCGCACCGGCCTGGTCGAGTTCGAGCGCCTGTCCGATGGCGGGGCCGAGAGCTACGCCTTCACGCAAACGCCACCGCCGGTGCAGCGGGTGCTCGAGGAGCAGGCGCTGGCGCCGATGCTGGCGGCCCTGGGACTGCAGGCCAGTGATCTCGACCCGCGCTGTCCGGCCGTTGCCGCCGGCGCCGGCGGCACGCGCGCACTGATCGCGGTGCGCGAAGGCGCGATGCTGGCGCGATTGCGACCGGACCTGCCCCGACTTGCCGCCCTGACGGCCGCCGGCGCGCCCGCCGGCTACTTCATCTACTCGCGCTCGCCAGCCGTGCCCGGATGCCAGACCGAGGCGCGCATGTTCTGCCCCGCGCTCGGCATTCCCGAGGATCCGGTCAGTGGCAACGCCCATGCCATGCTCGGTGCGTACCTGTATGCGCTGGGCCTGCTCGCGCCGGACGGCACCGGGGCGCGCTTCCTCGCCCGCCAGGGCCACCACATGGAACGGCCCGGAGTGCTCGGCATTCGCGTACTGGCGGAGGGCCAGGCCATGCAGGCCGTGCAGGTCGCCGGAACTGCGGTGATCGTGTTCGATGCTGTCATCGAGCTGCCGCCGGCCGCGTGATATAGTGATTCCTCCGGGAGTTCTCCAAGAGTAAGCGCTGCCATGAGCGAGCGGGACGGCGCGCAGCCCGAGACTCCCGCGAGTCTCGGCGCCGCGGACAAACTGCAATTGCTGAAGTTGCTGCGCCTCGACAGTGCCCAGCGAGAGAGCGTCGGGCCGTCGCGCCGCTGGCTGCTGCCCATTGCAATTGCCGCGACCCTGCTGTTGGCGATCGGCGTGGCCGTGTGGCTGCTGCGGCCCGCGCATCACGCGCCCCTGAGAGTGGCGGTCGCGGCAGCGGGGCTCGCGGGCGGGCGCGATACGGCCGTGCTGCAGGCCACCGGCTACGTGACTGCGCGCCGCGAGGCCACGGTTTCCGCGCAGATTACCGGCACCGTGACCGACGTGCTCATCGAGGAAGGCGATCACGTGCGCGCCGGCCAGATACTCGCGCATCTTGACAGCACCGCGCAGCGCGCGCAGCTCGAGCAGGCGCAGGCGCAATACCGCGCCGCACAGGCGACCCTCGGCCAGACGCAAGTGCAGCTCGCGCAGGCAGAGCGCGACCTGAAACGCCAGGAGGGACTGACGGCGCGCCAGCTGACCTCGCAGCAGGCACTCGAGGATGCGCAGACCCTCGTCGCGACGGCGCGCGCGCAGGTCGAGGTCCAGCGCAAGCAGGTCGAACTCGGTGCAGCCGGGGTCCAGGGTGCGCAGGTCCAGTTCAACTACGCCACCGTACGCGCACCGTTCGATGGCGTCGTCATTGCCAAGTCCGCGCAGGTCGGGGAAATCGTCTCACCGTTTTCGGCCGGCGGCGGCTTCACCCGCAC
>JANXYA010000241.1 GCA_025350345.1 Gammaproteobacteria bacterium | reverse complement strand
ATCAGGGTCTCGGTCAGCTCCGGGGCCTCCAGCTTCGTCCACGGCCATTTCAGGCAGGGGCCGAATTGAGCCAGCATGTGGCGCATGCCGGTTTCCCCTCCCGCAAGGTGATAGATCAGGTTGGTGCCCATGGCCGCCCAGCGCAATCCGGGCCCGTAGATGATCGACTCGTCCAGCTCGCCGGTGGTGGCCACGCCGTCGTTGACGAGGTGCAGGATCTCGCGCCAGATGGCCTCCTGCAATCGATCGGTCAGGTGACCGGGGATCTCGCGCCGCAGGCGCAGGGGGTGCATCCCGATGTAGGTGTAGAAGCGCGCCGCCGCCTCGATGATCGCCGGCGTGGTGCGCGTCCCGCCCACCAGCTCCACCAGCGGCAGCAGGTAGACCGGATTGAAGGGGTGCGCGACGCAGAAGCGCTCGGGCGCGACCATGTCGCGCTGCAGATCAGTCGGCATCAGCCCGGAGGTGCTGGAGGCGATGATCACGTCGGCAGCGGCGTGGCGGCTCACCTCGGCCAGCAGGCGCTGCTTGAGCTCGAGCTGCTCGGGGACATTCTCCTGGATCAGGTCCGCCCGTGCGGCCATGGCCCGCACGTCCGTGGTGAAGCTCAGGGTGCCTTTTGGCGGCAGCGGCGCCGAGGTCAGGCGCGCCAGCGCGGGCTCGGCGTTCTGCACCGCGCCGCGAATCCAGGCCTCCATCGCGGGGTTGACGTCTGCGGCGATCACATCGATCCCGTAGTGCAGCGCCCGCGCCGCCCAGCCTCCACCGATGACTCCCGTTCCCAGCAACCCCAGTGTCTTGACTGCGCGCATGGCCGTGTCCAATCTTTGTAATGTTACGGCTATAATATAACACGGTCGGCGTGCGCGGGCGCCATGGCCGGCGCGGCCGGGAATTCAGTGGCCGGTCTTGATGCGGGTCCAGGTGCGGGAACGGAGCCGTTCGACCGCAATCCCGGCCTCGTCGGCGGCGTACAGGCGCCGCCTGATCTCGGCGGTCGGGTACAGGGTCGGGTCGGCGAGAATCCGCGGGTTGACGTACGGGTTGGCCGCCCGGTTGTCGTTGCCGTAGTAGATATCGTTGGTGACCTTGGCGATCACCTCGGGCCGCAGCATGAAATTGAGGAACTCGTAGGCCGCGTCCAGGTGCGGCGCGCCCACCGGGATCATCAGCGAGGAATAGGTGAGATTGGCGCCCTCCTTCGGCACCGTGAAGGCGAGATTGAGCTTAAGGCCGGCCGCGCGGGCACGAGCCATCGAGACGGCGTAGTCGCTGGACCAGCTGACAGCGATGCACACCTCGCCGTTGGCGAGGGCGTTCAGGTATTCGCTCGAATCGAAGCTGCGCACGTACGGCCGCACCGCCAGCACCAGTTTCTCCGCGGCCTTGTAATCCCCCGCGTCCGTCGTGTTCGGGTTCAGACCCAGGTAGATCAACGCCAGCTGCAGGATGTCCTCGGGCGAGTCCAGCAGCGACACGCCGCAGTCCGCAAAGCGCCGGATCACGTCCGGCTTGAATATCATGTCGAGACTGTCGACGGGCGCGTCCGGCATGCGCGCGCGGATCATGTCCACGTTGTAGGCGAAGCCATTGATGGCATGCAGATAGGGCATCGCATAGCGGTTGCCCGGATCGGACACGGCCTGGTCGGCGAGACCCTGCGGATCGAGGTTCTGCCACTGCGGCAGGCGGTGCTTGTCGAGCGGCAGATACACGCCGGCCTTGATCTCGCGGCTGTAGTACTCATTGGCCGAGACGACGACGTCGTAGTCCGAGCCGCCGGCCATCAGCTTGGTCTCCTTGGTCTCCTCGGCATCGAAGGTGTCGTACACCACCTTGATGCCGGTGGCCTTCTGGAAATCGCTGAGCGTGGTCTTGCCGATGAAATCGGCCCAGTTGTAGATGAAGAGCTTGCGCTCGGCGCCCGCCGCAACCAGCGGCAGTAGCGCCAGGGCCAGCAGACTCAGGCGTGCAACCCGGCCCTTGTGCCGCCCGCCGGCCGCGCTAGCGCGCCAGCTCACTGCGTACCCAGTCCTGGAACTTGTGCACGTCATATTCCTCGGGCATGAGCACGCCTGCCTGGTGCGCGATGGAACCCAGGCCCTGCTGCACCAGTTCGCACACCGCTCCATCCTCGCTCATGACTTCATTGACGAAATCAACCGCCGGCTTGATGTCAAACCCGGGCTGCGACAGGGACTCCGGTGCCACGAGCCACTGGGCGCTCACCTGCGTCTGCGCCGGCCCCAGCGGCAGGTAGCGCACGACGCGCACATAATCGACGTGCGCGACGAGATAAATAGAGGGCGGGAAGGACAGGTACAGGTAGCCCAGCTCGCGCTCGCGCGCGCTCAAGCCCGGGAAGGGCGTGCCGTGCGGCTGCGCATCGCTCGTCCAGCTGGCTGCCCCTAAGCGCAGACCACCGCGGAATTCCGGCTCCGCGCGCCCGCTGTGCGCTTCCCAGTTGGTATCATCCTTCGGCTCCATGATGCCGCGCCGGTAGATCGGCACCAGGCGGCTTAAGTTCGGGTGCACCCCCGGGCAGTGCAGGCACTCGTTGTAGTTCTCCCACAGCACCTTCCAGTTGCACTGCACGGTGCGCTCCTGCGCATGGGCGATGCGCAATCCGGCCAGCGGCCAGTTCTGCAGTGCCGCCGCATCGGCCTGGAAAT
>JANXYA010000199.1 GCA_025350345.1 Gammaproteobacteria bacterium | reverse complement strand
GCAGGGCCCGCGCGAGCGGGGCGTCCATGCTGATGCCGCCCGGTTCCTGGTCGAATTCATCGGGACCCAGGATGCGATAGCTGCGCTGCTCGCCCTCGTGCGTCTTAAGGGTGACGCGCGCGCCGAAAAATACCCGCCGCGAATCGCTCGGCGGCTCGCTCACCACCACCATGCCCTCGAGGCGCTTGCGCAGGTGGCGCACGCGGGCATCGATTTCCCGCAGCCGGCGTTTGCCGTAGGTGTATTCGGCATTTTCCGAGCGATCTCCCTGCGCGGCCGCCGCGGCCACCGCCTGGGTGACGCGCGGCCGCTCCTCGCGCCACAGGCGGTCGAGCTCGGCACGCATCCGGCGCTCGCCCACCGGTGTGATGTATTTCGAACTTTGCGGTGGTGGAGGACGGTATCGGCTCAAGCGGTACTCGCAGGCAGTGCTTTATGTGCGGCGGCTCACATCTTCGGGCCGATCCCGCGGCGTAGTCTTCTGACCCATGGGTAGCAGGTACTACGCCCATTTTATCGCCGAGTCGCCGAGCGTGGCGCAGGCCGGAGAGTGGAGCGGAATCGTCGAGTTGACGCGCCCCTTAAGCCAGCGTGCGGAGGAGCGGGAGCTCTCGCAGGTACTGGCGGGCAGCATGGATCTGGATGCCGAGGAGATCAGGATCCTCGACTGGTCCTGGCTGCAGTAACGAATCCCCTGGCGGACTTTACTCCCCTCTGGTAAGTCCGCTCCTTCAATGCCCCGGCTTGCCGGGGCATTTTTTTTGCCAGGCCGCGCCCCGGCCTGTTTACACTCCCCGAATGGAATCAAGGGCCTGAACGGGGCGGGTGGCTGTCATCGAACTGCCTGATTGCGTACTGGGAGAGCACAGCGCCCGCTGGCTGCCTGATGGCGACCATGCCTTTGCCGCCATGAACGTGCTTATCGAGGCTGCCAGCGAGTCCGTCTGCCTGGAAAGCTACCTGGTGCGCGCCGGCGAGCCGGCCTCAAGCCTGGTGGCGGCGCTCCGGCGCGCGTGCGCACGGGGTGTGCGGGTGCGCGTGCTCTGCGATGCCTTCGGCTCGGAGGGGCTCCCGGCGGAGTTATTCGGCCGCCTGATCGCCGCGGGCGGGGAATTGCGGCTGTTCAGCCCTGCGCGGCGGCTCCGCCTGGCGTTCCGCGATCACCGCAAGCTCCTGGTGTGCGACGCCCGGCGCGCGATCGTCGGTGGCATCAACATCGGCCCCGAGTACTTGGGCGATGGGGTCAGGCGCGGCTGGTGCGATCTGGCGCTGCAGATCGAGGGGCCGATCGCCGGGGCGCTGGCCGCCGGCTTTGCGGCGATGTACGCCCTGGCGCCGGTGACGGGGGCGGCGATCCGCGAGTTCCGGCGGGCGGCCCGCCGGATTCCAGCCGTTCCAGGCACGGCCGTCTCGCTGCTGCAAAGCGGCCCGGGCTGGCCCGTGGGCCGGCTGTGGCGGGCCTTGCGGGCCGATCTGTCGCAGGCGCGGGACGTGCACTGCATGTCCGCCTATTTCCTGCCGCCGCGCCGGATGCGCCAGTCGCTGCGGCGGGTCACGCAGGCCGGCGGCAGCGTCCAGTTGCTGCTGGCGGGCCGGACCGATGTGCCCGTGGCGCGTTACGCGGCCGAACACCTGTACGCGCGCATGCTCGCCGGTGGTGCGCGGCTGTTCGAATACCAGCCGCAGATCCTGCACGGCAAGCTCCTCATCATGGACGACACGGTCTACATCGGCTCCTGCAACCTGGACCGGCGCAGCCTCAACATCAACTACGAATTGCTGCTGCGCCTGCAATGGCCGCAGCTGGCCGCGCAGGGCCGCACGCTGTTTGCCGCCTCATTGGCCCACAGCCGCGAGGTGGCGGCGAGCCACTGGCGCTCCGGGCGCCACTGGTGGGAACGGCTGCGCGCGCGTGCGGCCTACTGGCTGCTGACGCGGATCGATCCGCTCCTGGCACGCCGCCGGCTGCGCTCGCTCGGCTAAAGGCCCCCTCCAGCCGACCGCCCTGATTGGCGCGCACCGGCCAATGCCGGTATCGTGAGCGGCCAGAGGGTCTGGTCATTTTCGGCAGCTGGAGTGCAGGTCATGCAATCGATCAGAGTGGTGTTGTGCGTGGTGGCGGTGGCGTTGCTGGGCGGGTGTGGGTACAACCGCATCCAGACACAGGACGAGTCGGTCAAGGCGGCCTGGTCAGAAGTGGTCAATCAATACCAGCGGCGCGCCGACCTGGTGCCGAACCTGGTCAATACCGTGAAAGGCTTTGCCGCGCAGGAAAAGTCCGTGCTGCTCGGGGTCACCGAGGCGCGCGCCAAGGTGGGCACGATCCAGGCGACGCCGGAACTGATCAACGATGAGGCCGCGTTCAAGAAATTCCAGGCCGCCCAGGGTGAGTTGTCCTCGGCCCTGAAGAGCCTGATCGCCGTGACCGAGAACTACCCGCTGCTGAAGTCCGACCAGAACTTCCGCGACCTGCAGGCGCAGCTCGAGGGCACGGAAAACCGCATCACGGTGGCGCGCAAGCGCTATATCGATGCGGTGCAGGAGTACAACGTCACCATCCGCTCCTTCCCGAGCAACCTCACCGCGATGATCTTCAAGTACCAGCTCAAGCCGAATTTCGCGGTCGAGAACGAGGCGGCGATCGCCAAGCCGCCGACCGTGGACTTCGGCGCTACCGCGCCGGCAGCCCCAGCGACGAGTCCATGAGCCGCCGCGGGCCTTGAGGCCTTAAGCCGATGGCCGGGCTGCTGCTTGCCTTGTTGGCCCTGCTGGCGGCCCCGCTGCAGGCGGCCGATGAGCTCCAGCCGATCCCGAAGCTGGAAGCGCGCGTCACCGACCTGACCGGAACGCTTTCGGCGGGCGAGCAGGCCGACCTCGAACAGAAGCTCAAGACTTTCGAAGCCCGCAAGGGCGCGCAGCTCGCGGTGCTGATGGTCGCCACCACGCATCCGGAAGAGATCGAGCAGTATTCGATTCGCGTCGTGGAGGCCTGGAAGCTCGGGCGCTCCAAGACCGATGACGGAGTGCTGCTGCTGCTGGCCAAGGACGACCGGACGCTGCGGCTCGAAGTGGGCTATGGCCTGGAAGGCGCGCTCACCGACGCCACGGCCAATCGCATCAAGGACGAGATCATGGTGCCCCTGCTCAAGCAGGGCCAGTACTACGCGGCCATCGATGCGGGCCTGGCGCAGGTCATGAAGGTCATCGACGGTGAGGCGCTGCCACCGCCGGAAACGCAATGGCAGGGCGCGGGCGGGGCACTGCCCCAGGCCCTGCCGGTGCTGTTCATCATCTTCCTCGTGCTGAGCCGGATCATGCGCGCGATCTTCGGTCACGTCGGCGGTGCCGCCGCCTCGGCCGGACTCCTGGCCATCGTCGCCTACTTCCTCAGCCGCCTGCTCCTGGTCGCGATGGGGGCCGGTGCCGTGGCCTTCCTGCTGGCGCTGATCTTCGGCCTGCGGGGGACGGGCTGGAGCGCCGGCGGCCGCGGGGGAGGGCTGGGCGGTGGCTTCGGCGGACTGGGCGGGGGTGGCTTTGGCGGGCTGGGCGGCGGTGGCGGCTTTGGCGGTGGCGGGGGCGGCTTTGGTGGCGGTGGCGCCTCGGGGCGCTGGTGATGACGCTGCAGCGCATCTGGCGTCACTGGCTCGCGAGCCTGCATCCGGCGCGCCGGCTCCTGCCGCCTGCCGCGCTGGCGCAGATCGAGGCGGAAGTCCGCGCGGCCGAGCAGGCGCACGAGGGCCAGATTCGCATCGCGATCGAGACCGCGCTGTCGCTGCCGCAACTGTGGAATGGATTGCAGGCGCGCGAGCGGGCCCTGCAGCTCTTCGCTTCGCTTCACGTGTGGGACACCACCCACAACAACGGCGTGCTGATCTACATCCTGCTGGCCGACCGGAGCGTGGAGATCATCGCCGACCGGGCCGTCGCCCAGCGCATCGCCGAGGCGGAGTGGCGGGCCCTGTGCGCGGATATCGCGGCCCAGTGCGGGCGCGGGGAGTACGCGGCGGCCTGCTGCATGGCGGTGCGCGGCGTGGGGCAGCGCCTGGCACGGCTGTATCCGGCGCCCGGCGGCGATGGCAACGAACTGCCCATTCAGCCAATACTTCTCTAGAATCAGCGGCATGAAGCTCGCGAAACCCGCGCTGAGGTGGGCAGCCTTGCCGCTCCTGTGCGTCCTGGCCGGCTGTTCCCTGCTCAAGGCGCCCTGGACCCGCCAGCCCCCGCCGGCCCCGCCTGCCCCAGATCG
>JANXYA010000175.1 GCA_025350345.1 Gammaproteobacteria bacterium | reverse complement strand
TCGCCAGCACATCCCCCGTCAGGAAGACCTGTTCGGTCGCCTGCGCCAGCACGCCACGTTCGGCACTCAGGGTCCACTGCGTGTCCCCCGCATAACTGAACTGGGGTGAGGTCAGCTCGACGTCGGCCGCCGGCCAGGGCTGCTCGATGCGCGTGGCCACCATGCGAAACTCGGGCTGGCCGTCGGCGTTGGTGTCGATCAGCTCCGCGCCGCTGGCCACGTAGCCGGGTGCGGCAGAATGATTGGTCTCGCCATTCTCGCTCTCCGTGACGGTGCTCGCGGGCATTCGCCACAGCCACAGCGCCAGCGCGGCGGCGAAGATCAGCAACAGCCAGACACGGCGCACGGGGGCGGCTTAGCGCTCGGCCCGCGCGCGAGCGGCGAGCAGCCAGTCGCAGACCTCGCGGACGGCGCCGGCGCCGCCGGGCAGCCGCGTGCGCCGATGGGCGGCCCTGCGTGCATCGCCATGGGCGTTCGCGACGGCGATCGCCAGGCCCACGATCTTCATCAGCGGCACGTCCACCGAGTCATCCCCCATGCAGGCGCAGTCCCTGAGCTTGACCCCCAGGCGCTCGGCCAGGAAGCGGCCGGCCGCCGCCTTGTCGACGATGCCCTGCTGCAGTTCGCTGATGCCCAGTTCCTCGCAGCGCCGCTGGACCGCGGCGGAATTGCGCCCCGACATCACCGCGACCTTGATCCCGGCTGCGATGAGTGCCTTGATGCCCGGTCCGTCATGCGCGTAAAACACCTTTTCCGTTTCGCCCGTCGGTCCGTAGCGCAGCCCGCCGTCGGTGAGCACGCCATCGACATCCAGCACCAGCAGGCGAATGGCGGAGAGCGGTGTGGGGCGGTGCGCCATGCTTCTGGCTCCTTGATTCCTAGACCACGCCCGCGCGCATCAGGTCATGCACGTTGAGCGCACCGATCAGCCGCTGCTGCTCATCGATCACCAGCAGGGCCGTGACGCGGTGAGTCTCCATCAGGTGCGCCGCGGTGGCGGCCAGCTCGCGCGGGCCGATCGTGCGTGCGCCATGGGTCATCGCCTGGCGCATGGGGGTCGTGTGCACGTCGATGCGCTGGTCGAGGGAGCGGCGCAGATCCCCATCGGTGAACACGCCCAGGACCCGATTCTCGGCATCAACGACGGCGGTGAGCCCGAGGCCCTTCGCGCTCATCTCCACGAGCCCCATCGCCAGCAGCGTGTCCGGTGCCACGCGCGGCACCGCCGCGCCGGTGCGCATGAGTTCCTCCACATGCAGCAGGAGCCGCCGCCCCAGCGCGCCGCCGGGATGGCGCCGGGCGAAATCCTCCGCTGAAAAGCCGCGCGCCTCCAGGACCGCGACGGCCAGCGCGTCGCCCATGGCGAGCGCCGCGGTCGTGCTGCTGGTCGGCGCCAGGTTGTGCGGACAGGCCTCCTGCCCGACGCCGACGTCCAGCGCGACCTCGGCGGCCTGCGCCAGCGTGGAATCGGTCCGCCCGGTCAGCGCGATGAGCGGCACGCCGAGGCGCTTCAGATGCGGCAGCAGCAGCAGGATCTCGGCGGTCTCGCCGGAATTCGAGAGGGCCAGCAGCGCATCCTGCCGCGTGATCATGCCCAGATCGCCATGGCCGGCTTCCGCCGGGTGCAGGAAGAACGCCGGGGTGCCGGTGCTCGCCAGGGTAGCGGCGATCTTGCCGGCGATATGGCCGGACTTGCCCATGCCTGAAACGATGACCCGGCCCTCGCAGGCCAGCAGGATGCGGCAGGCCGCGGCGAAGCGGGCATCGAGCCGGGCATGCAACGCCTCGATGCCGGCCTGCTCGCTGGCCAGCGTGCGCCGGCCGGTGGCCAGCAAGGCGTCGTCGTCCGGGGGGCTGGCGGTGGGGCTGCGCATCTCGCCGCTCATCATAGCGCGGCCGACGCCAGGGTATCGAAGGGCGCGCCGATTCTCTTAAGATGCGCCCCATGCATCCTGCCCAAGTCGCCGAGCTGATCCGCGCCGCACTCCCGGGCGCCGAGGTCGCGGTGGAATCCGAGGACCAGACGCATTTCAACGCCCGCGTCGTCAGCGAATCCTTCCAGGGACTGCGCGCCCTGGCCCGCCACCAGCTCATCTACCGCGCGCTGGGCACCCGCGTGGGCCGCGAGATTCACGCCCTGTCGATCGAGGCGCTGACGCCGCAGGAACTGCTCGCGCCCGGCGCGAATGCGGGAGGGTGAGATTGGATAAGCTGCAGATCACGGGTGGGGTGGCGCTGGAAGGGGAGACGCGCATCTCGGGGGCGAAGAACGCCACCCTGCCGATCCTGGCGGCGGCGCTCCTGGCCGATGGGCCGGTCACGATCGGCAACGTCCCGCACCTGCACGATGTGACCACGATGATCGAGCTGCTGGCGCGCATGGGGGTGACGGTCACCGTCGATGAGCACATGCGCATCGAGGTCGACGCCTCATCGATCCGTGAATGCTTCGCGCCCTATGAGCTGGTCAAGACCATGCGCGCCTCGATCCTGGTGCTCGGGCCGCTGGTGGCCCGTCATGGGCGCGCGGAGGTGTCGCTCCCGGGCGGCTGCGCCATCGGCGCGCGGCCCGTCAATATCCACGTCGCAGGGCTCCAGGCCATGGGCGCGGACATCCATATCGAGGGCGGCTACATCCGCGCCCGCGCCGAGCGCCTGCACGGCGCGCACCTGGTGCTCGACACCGTCACGGTCACCGGTACCGAGAACCTGATGATGGCGGCCTCGCTGGCCGACGGCGAGACGATCATCGAGAACGCCGCCCGCGAACCCGAGGTCGTCGACCTGGCGAATTTCCTGGTCGCGATGGGCGCGCGCATCGAAGGGGCCGGCACCGACAAGATCGTGATCAACGGGGTCAAGGTCCTGCACGGCACGGACTACAAGGTATTGCCCGACCGCATCGAGGCGGGCACCTACCTGGTGGCCGCCGCCATCACCGGCGGGCACATCCGCCTGAAGCACACGCACCCGGCCCACCTGGACGCCGTACTCGGCAAGCTCACCGAGGCCGGCGCCACGATCGGCACCGGAGCGGACTGGGTGGAGCTCGACATGCGCGGGCGGCGCCCGAAATCCGTCGATGTGCGCACCGCGCCCTACCCGGCGTTTCCGACCGACATGCAGGCGCAGTTCGCGGCGCTCGACACGATCGCCAACGGTGTCGGCACGGTGGTGGAGACCATCTTTGAAAACCGCTTCATGCACATGCTGGAGATGCGGCGCATGGGCGCGGAGATTCGACTCGAGGGCAATACGGCGATCATCCACGGGGTCGGGCAGCTGACGGCGGCGCCGGTGATGGCAACCGACCTGCGCGCCTCGGCCAGCCTGATACTGGCCGGACTCGTGGCG
>JANXYA010000111.1 GCA_025350345.1 Gammaproteobacteria bacterium | reverse complement strand
AAAATGTCGTTCTGGAAGCGGGCGAGTATCCGGCTTCCATGATTCTTAGCCCAAGCGGGCATCTGCTTACCTATCCATTCCCGCGCTATGACCTCAAAGCTATTGGCGGCTCGTTCTTCGCGCGTCGCCTTGGCTGCCTTCCGGTGCTGGGCAGGGTCCACTCCGTCGGTCAGTAGCTGGCGCGCATCGTTGGTCCGCCTGCGAGCCTTCTTCAAGTTGACTTCCGGATAGACTCCCAAAGACAGCCGCTTTTCCTTGCCGGCATATCGGTACTTGAATCGCCACCACTTGCCGCCAGCCGGCGAGACTTCGAGGTATAGACCGTCGCGGTCGAAGACTCGGACCGGTCTTGCGGCGGGCTTGGCATTCCTGATCGCAGTGTCTGTAAGGCTCATCTGGGGGCAACTCTCTGTGCGAGTAGTGCAGTTGCCCCCGAGGTTGCCCCCAGTTGCCCCCGGATGTCAATGGACACTGTTGCCCCCGCTTGGACGGAATTCCAACAAAAAACCCGCATTTCTGCGGGTGTTTCGTATTGCCTTGGATGGCGTTGGACTATCAAATGGTGGAGGCGGGGGGAATTGAACCCCCGTCCGCAAGCCCTAGACTTCAGGATCTACGCGCGTAGCTGTCTCATTGTTTCTCGTCCGTCGCTACCCGAGCAGCAGGGAAGACGCCAGACCAGCGACGGTATCTCTTAACGGAACTACCCCGTAGCACGGTAGCCCGCGATCCTATGAGCGCGTCCCCAGATTTGGTCGCATAGGCACGAACCAGTCTGAGGTCAGCCGTGTTTAGGCGGCTAGAGCGTAGTTGTCGTCGTTGGCAACTAAGTTTTGCAGCAGTTATTAACGAGGGCCACTGCGCCTCGGCACGCCCCTGAAGGTTCGCAACCCACGTCGAAACCGGTCGCCCCCATTCAGGAATCGCCCCGATTGTAGCAGGAGCGGGGCTCGCCGTGCGCACATCGGCGCAGGCCTGGAATTCAGCCGCGCCGCAGGAGCCGTGCCCGGTTGCGCTCCCAGTCGCGGTCCTTCGCCGCCGCGCGCTTGTCGTGCTTCTGCTTGCCCTTGGCGAGGCCCAGCTGGAGTTTGGCCCGTCCGCGTACCCAGTACAGCTCGAGCGGCACGAGCGTGTAGCCGCGGCGCTCCACGGCACCGATGAGATGATCGAGCTCGCGGCGATTGAGCAGGAGCTTGCGGGTGCGGACCGGATCGGCGAGCTTGTGCGTGGACACCGTATTGAGCGGCGCGATGTGCGCCCCGATCAGGAAGGCCTCGCTGTTGCGAATATAGACGTAGGCCTCCGCGAGTTGCGCGCGCCCGGCGCGCATGGCCTTGACCTCCCAGCCCTCGAGCGCCAGGCCTGCCTCGAGCCGCTCCTCGATGAAATAGTCATGGCGGGCGCGGCGATTCTCGGCAATTACGCGCGGCGGTGCGTGGGTCTCGGCCATGGCCGGCATTGTACCCGCCCGGGTTGAGTCGGCCGGGGCGATCCCCCAGACTTCGCCCCCATGAGAACCCTGACCCGCTCGGCACTGATTGCGCGCCCGCCCGCCCCGGTCTTTGCGCTCGTCAATGACATTGCCCGCTATCCTGAGTTCGTACCGGGGTGCGTGCAGGCCGAGATCCTGATGCACAACGAGCGTGAAGTGGTGGCGCGGCTCAAGGTGCGGCGCGGCCTGCTGAGCACCGAGATCACGACGCGCAATCTCCTGCAGCCGCACGAGCAGATTCGCATGGAACTGGTCGCCGGCCCGCTGCGCGCCCTCGAGGGCCTGTGGACCTTTGCACCGGTCGGCAGCAACGGCTGCCGCATCGAGCTGCAGCTGCGCTTCGAGTTCTCCAACCCGCTCAAGGCCGCGCTGCTCGACGGGCTGCTGGAAAGTACCGCGACTTCGATGGTGCAGGCCTTCGTGGCCCGGGCGCAGCGCCGTGCCTGAGTCGGCGGAAAAGCGTTGCCTGATCGCGGTGGACACCGCCGCGGGGCCGGTGCTGCTGCTCCTGACGCTGCCGGTAGGCGCGAGCATTGCCGCAGCGCTGGCTGCGGCACGCGAGCAGCTGGGCGATTGCGAGGTGGACTGGGAGCGGGCCGTCACGGGCATCTTCGGGCTCCGATGTGACCGTGCGTGCGTGCCGCGCGATGGAGATCGGATCGAGCTTTACCGCCCGCTCCCCGCCGATCCGCGCCAGCGTCGCCGGCAGCGGGCCCTGCTCAGGGGCCCGGCGCGTAGATCGGCTTCGTGATGATCGGCTCGGCGGCGTTGCTCTCGGCGTTGCCCTGGACGCTGTCGACAAGGTCCCTGGTGAAATGCACGATCACGAGCCCGCGCCGCGGGCTCTGCAGGCGCCGCATCTTGAGGTAGTAGTCGTAGTCCCAGCGGTTGTTGTCGAATCCGCCCGGCACCATGGGTGTGCCGAGGAGGTAGCGTACCTGGGCGCGCGTCATGCCGGCCTTGACCTGGTTGACGGTCGTCTGGTCCAGGTGATTGCCCTGCTGCACGGGCATGCGGTAGACGCAGGCCGAGCTGCCAAGCAGCAGCGCGAGCGGCGGCAGCATGGCGAGCGCTCGGCGGGCCGCTCGCAGTGGTGGCCATCCGCCCGGGGTGGTAACTTGCATGGCGCTAATCATACCGTACGGCCGGTTAGTTCAGTGATTCAAGGTCCAGCAGGCGGGCACATGGAAGGCAAGGATCTACGCAAGGCGGGCTTGAAGGTGACGCTGCCGCGGCTGAAGATCCTCGAGATACTCGAGCGCAGCGGCACACGCCACATGTCCGCCGAAGAGATTTACCGGCGGCTCATTGGGTCCGACGAGGACATCGGACTCGCCACGGTGTATCGCGTGCTGACGCAGTTCGAGGCGGCCGGCCTGGTCTCGCGCCATCATTTCGAGGACGGCATGGCCGTATTCGAACTCAACCAGGGTGCGCATCACGATCATATCGTGTGCATGGACTGCGGCCAGGTCGAAGAGTTCGTCGACTCGGGCATCGAGGAGCGCCAGGAAGCGATCGCTGCCCGGCTCGGGTTCACCATCGGTGAACATTCCCTCGTGATCTATGGGCGCTGCCAGCGCCCGGACTGCCCGCGGCGCACACTGGCGGCGGCCAAGCGCAGCGGCTGACCGCGCCGCTTCAGGCCCTGGCGCCGCGCCGGCGCCGCACCGCCGCCGCGGGCGCCACCGCGCTGGCGG
>JANXYA010000096.1 GCA_025350345.1 Gammaproteobacteria bacterium | reverse complement strand
CCGATCTATGAGCGGCATGATCGAGGCGGGTCTCGATGTCGCCCGCATCAACTTCTCCCACGGCACGCGCGACTCGCAGCGCAAGCGCGTTGATCTGGTGCGCGCCGCCGCGCTGGCCGCCGGGCGCAACGTCGGCATACTGGCCGATCTGGCCGGCCCGAAGATCCGCATCGAGAGTTTCGTCACCGGCAGCGTACAGCTCATCGAGGGCAAGCCGTTTGCACTCGATACCGCGCTCGATGCCTCGGCGGGCAACATCAACGAAGTCGGCTGCGCCTACCAGAACCTGCCCGCGGACGTGCGCGCCGGCGATAACCTGCTGCTCGCCGACGGACAGATCGTGCTGGGGGTGGAGCGGGTCGCCGGGAGCCGCATTTACTGCGTGGTGCGCGTGGGTGGGGAACTCTCGAACCGCAAGGGCGTGAACCGCCAGGGCGGCGGTATTTCAGCTCCGGCGCTCACCGAGAAGGACCTGGAGGACGTGCAGCTGGCGGCCGAGCTGGGCATCGACTACCTGGCCGTCTCATTCGCGCGCGACGGGGATGATATGCGCCGGGCGCAGAGCGAGCTGCGCAAGTGGCGGGGCGAGGCGCGCGTGGTCGCGAAGATCGAGCGCCACGAGGCACTCGACAACCTGGCCGGCATCCTCGCGGTGACCGACGCGGTCATGGTGGCGCGCGGTGACCTCGGCGTCGAGATGGGCTACGCGGAGCTGACGGGATTGCAGAAGACCATCATCCGCCAGTCCCTCGCCCGCAATCGCGTGGTCATCACGGCCACGCAGATGATGGAATCAATGATCCAGAATCCGATGCCGACACGCGCCGAGGTGAGCGATGTGGCCAACGCGGTGCTCGACGGGACCGATGCCGTGATGCTCTCGGCCGAGACCGCGGCCGGCAAGTATCCGGTCAAGGCCGTGCAGGCGATGGCGGATGTGATCCGCGGCGCGGAGAAATACCAGCTCGGGGCGCCGCCGGGGATCGTGCGCGTCGAGGATGAATTCAGCAATACCGAAGAGGCGATTTCGCGCGCGGTGATGTACACCGCCAATCACCTGCGCGTGCGCGCCATCGTCGCGCTGACCGAATCCGGGCTCACGCCGTTGTGGATGAGCCGGATCCGCGCCGACATTCCGATATTTGCCTTCACCCGCCACCCGGTCACGCGCCGTCGCGTGACCCTGTACCGCGGTGTCTATGCCGTGCCCTTCGACATCACGCATACCGATCCGCAGCAGCTGTATCACGCCATCTTCGATCAGCTGCTGGGACTGCGCCTGGTGGACATCAACGACCTGGTGATACTCACCAAGGGCGACATGACCGGCATCGTCGGCGGCACCAACTCCATGCAGATCGTGCGGGTGACGCAGCGCTGAGGATTCATGCGGGCTGAATGGGTGGCCCGCCGCAGCCGAACGCAATGGATCGGCGCGCCCGGCGTTGCCGCGCCACAGGCGGTCGGTCCCGACAGGCAGAAGCGGACGCTCAGAAATCCTATTGGGCAAGACGGGTAAATCCGTCGTGGCTCCAGTCTTCGCTACCCACACCGTGGTGAACGAAGAAGAGTCCACCGGGATCATATTTTGTCTTGATCGCCCGCAATCGCGAATAGTTTTCTCCCCAATACTCCTTCTGCCACCAGCGGTTGAAGTAGTTGCTCTCCGAGACGTAGGAGCCCGAACCGGGGGCAACCCGGCGAAGTTCCGCCGCTGCCAGGTCGATGTTGTGGGCGTTCAATTGCGCTGCTGCGAGATCCACGGCTGTGCGAGGCATGTCCGGATAAGCCGGAGGTTGTTCTCCGTCGGCGATGATGACGAGCGCGAATGCTTCGACGACTGCGGGGTTCATGGCAGTCTGTCGTGTGGCCTCAAGCACCTCCAACGGTGCGCCAGCAAGCCCCTTGTTGATAAAGACACGTAGCAACTTGTGTCGGCTCGCTGCGAATAGTGCGTCGACCAGGCGCGCTTGGTGCTGGGCCTGCAATAATGACCCTGGCAGCCATAGCGAATCGTAACCGTGAAGGAAGGCGCCACACTCGCCCTGGTCGCCTTCGCTCCAGGCATGGTTCCCTGGAACGCCCTCGCGCGTATCCCGGATCATGTTGGATTTGCCCTCGATCGCCCACCAACGCCGCGAGTCTCCGGCGCCAGCGCCAAGCGGCGCTAATACGGTCAGGTCCTGGAGTGACGCCTTCACCCAGTCAAAGAACGGTTGCCAGGTCTCGGCTGCTTGCGCGTTGTCGAGGCCATGGCAGGTCATCGAGATGTCCAAGACGTTGTCGGCGCCAAGCTTGATCTGCTCGCCCCAGTGGGGGTTAAACAGCTTCTCGTGATAGAACTTGATGAACTGCGCGATCAGTCGCCTGAACGCTGCGTCCGCTCGCGCTTTGATTCTTCCTCCAGCGCCGCCGAAGTATTTCGGAAGCTCCTGGGTTCGCAGCGTGAGTCGGGTGACGACTCCGAATGTGCCGCCACCCCCACCTTTGAGCGCCCAAAAAAGGTCAGGGTCACTGCAGGCATTGACCAAACGCACCCGGCCGTCGGCGGTAACGACCTCGGCCTCAAGCAGTCCCGCTGCCGCAGTGCCAAAACCCTTCGAAAAGACGCCAAAACCGCCGCTTTGAACCAGCCCGGCGACCCCCACCGTCAGGCAGCCGCCCCCTTGCACGTAGCGGCCACCCTGCGTGGTCACAGTATTGTAAAGATTCATCCACACCGCGCCGGCTTCGGCGCTGACCGCTGGAACAGGCGCTACGCGGCCCTCGCACCCTTTACCCACGAATGAATCGTGGAGCGTGACTTTGTTCATCGTCCGCGTCCAGATGAGTAAAGAGTCGGGCGCGTTAGAGGTGCCTGAGTAACTATGGCCACCACCTTTGATAACGAGCCTCAGATTGTTGTCGCGGGCAAAGTTGACCCCCAGGGCAACGTCGGCCGCGTTTCGCGCTCTGAGTGCGTAGGCGCTGGGTGCCGGCGTCCATGCGCCCAGCCATCCCGAAACCTCCGTGCCCGCAGGTTGGTCCCCGATCCAGTAGGGGTTGCTTACATTCTTGAGCGCATCGAGGCAGGCTGCACCAGCGGGTTCCGCCTTGCACGCTTCGAACAGGGAAAGTACCTCGATCAGATTGCCTCCCACGTTCTCCTTTAGCTTCGCCCAGCTCGCTGCTGTGGGCCAATTCGGATCGGAGGGGCGCACGCGCCGCCTCGTCCGAGTTGTGGCTGCCTTCCCAGCCGTTGTTGCATTAAGCAGGCCCGTGAGGCCACCGGCTAGCAGCGACAGCGCCGCAAAGGTGCGCAACAGGTTCCGTCTTTTCATTTGCGCCTAGGTTGCCGGCTTGACGAGCGTCTTCAGATCGACCAGCAGTTGGGCGGAGTGCGTCTTGGGATCCACCTCGATGTAGTGTTTGGCGATGCGACCTGCAGGGTCGATCACAAACGTTTCGCGGCGCGCGTAGCCCATCATGCTGAGCACGCCGTAGGCCTTCGCGACCGACTTGTCGGCATCGGCCAGCACCGGGAAGGGCAGGCTGTATTTGCTGGCGAATGCCTTCTTCGAGGCGACGTCCTGCACGCTGATGCCCAGCACATTCACGCCGAGCTTGCGGTAAGCAAAGATATTGTCCCGGAACTCGCAGGCCTCCGTGGTGCAGCCGGGCGTCTGGTCCATCGGGTAGAAATAGACCACCAGCCACTTGCCCTTCTGGTCGGCCAGGCTCACCCAGGCCTCGTGCTGATCCTGCAGGTGAAAGGCCGGGGCCGGCGTACCCACCGCGGCCTCGGCCACCGCCCGCGCAGGCACCCCCGAGCACAGCAGCGCTGCGAGCAGCGCCGGGGACAGGGTGCTTAGGCGCAAACCGAGACTTGGGTTCATGACAGCGCTCCACGATTTCCGGTTATCTTATGCGCGTGAACGCACCTCCGTCACCGGGGTCTGGGGCAGGGGTCGGGAGCACTGTCGGCCTGGTGCTGCCAGGGGGCGGCGCGCGCGCGGCCTACCAGGTGGGGGTGCTGCGGGCCATCGCCAATCTGCTGCCGCGCTCCTCCAATCCCTTTCCGATCATCGTCGGCACCTCCGCCGGCGCGGTCTCCGCCGCGGTACTGGCCACGGAGGCCTTTCGCTGGCACAAGGCCGTCGACGCCCTCGAGCATGTGTGGGCGAACTTCCACGTCGATCAGGTGTTTCACGCCGACGCCTGGAGCATGCTGCGCTCCGGCATGCACTGGGGCCTGTCGCTGATGTCCGGTGGCCTGTTGCTGCCCCCGCCACAGGCACTGCTGGACAATACGCCGCTCCGCGCGCTGCTCGAACGCAACATCCACTGGGGACATCTGCGCACCAGCGTGCGGCGCGGAGCCCTGAAGGCCCTCGCGCTGTGCGCCACGAGCTATAGCAGCGCCGCCTCCGTGGCCTTTTTCGACGGCCAGAGCGAATTGCCCGACTGGGATCGGCACCAGCGTCTAGGCCGGCGCGAGTCGCTCACGACCGATCACCTGATGGCGAGCATGGGCGTGCCGCTGCTGTTTCCACCTGTGAACCTGGACGGCGAGTTCTACGGTGACGGCGCGCAGCGGCAGCTGTGGCCACTGAGCCCGGCGATTCACCTCGGGGCCGATCGACTGCTGATCATCGGCGTGCGCTCGGAGCAGGGCGCGGGGGTGAGTTCGCAGGCGCGTCCTGTCATCGAGGCGCCGACCCCCGGCCAGCTGTTTGGCTACATGCTCGATACGCTGTTCATGGACCAGATCTATGCCAACGTCGAGCACGTGGCCCGGTTGAACCAGGTCGCCGAAGTGGCGCCGCAGGCCGTGCCGGGCGTGCACAAGGTGGCGACGCTGATGATCGCGCCGAGCGAGGATCTGCGCTACATCGCCACGCGCCACGTGCCGAGCCTGCCGCGCCCCCTTAGGGCCCTGCTGCGCGTCATGGGCGCGCGCGGCACGGCCGGTGCGCAGCTGGCCAGCTACCTGATGTTCGAAGCCAGCTATACCCGGGAACTGATCGCGCTCGGCGTGAAGGATGCGCTGGCGCAAGCCGATGAGCTGGTGGAATTCCTGCGCGGCGGCGAGCTGGAGCGCACCATCATGCTGCCGGCGCTGTCGGCCGAAGCCGCGCAGGCCCGATTCGCCCGCCGCTGAGGTCCTGCTGGCCGCTCAGCGCCGCGGCTGCCACAATAGCTCCCCTGGCGCCGCGCCGATCGCGGCGCTGCGGCATCGGGGGGACAGGTGGAAGAAGAGATCAAGAGAGCGGCGCTCGACTACCACCGCCTGCCGACGCCAGGCAAGATTTCACTGACGCCGACCAAGGCACTCGCCACGCAGCGCGACCTGTCGCTGGCCTATTCACCCGGCGTGGCCTACGCCAGCCTCGCCATCAGGGACGATCCCCTCCAGGCGGCCAGCCTGACCTCGCGGGCCAATCTGGTCGCGGTCGTGACCAACGGCACGGCGGTGCTCGGGCTCGGCAACATCGGGCCGCTGGCGGGCAAGCCGGTGATGGAAGGCAAGGGGTGCCTGTTCAAGAAGTTCGCGGGCATCGATGTCTTCGACCTGGAGATCGCCGAGTGCGATCCGGATAAGTTCGTGGACATCGTCGCGGCGCTCGAGCCCACCTTCGGTGGCATCAACCTCGAGGACATCAAGGCGCCGGAGTGCTTCTACATCGAGCGCAAGCTCCGCGAACGCATGAAGATCCCCGTGTTTCACGACGACCAGCACGGAACGGCGATCATCGTGGCCGCGGCGGTGCTCAACGGCCTGAGAGTGGTCGGCAAGGACATCGGCAAGGTGAAGGTGGCGGGCTCGGGCGCCGGCGCCGCCGCACTGGCCTGCCTCGACCTGCTCGTGGCGGTGGGCCTGAAGAAGGAAAACGTGACCATCGCCGACAGCAGCGGTGTGGTGTACAAGGGACGCGCGAAAACCGATGCGGACAAACTGCGCTACGCGCAGGCCACCAACAAGCGCACGCTCGCGGAGATCATCGGCGAGGCCGATATCTTCCTGGGCCTGTCCGGTCCCGGCGTGCTCAAGGCCGAAGATGTGGCGCGCATGGCGGCGCGCCCGCTGATCCTGGCGCTCGCCAATCCGGAGCCCGAGATCCGCCCGGAGCTGGCGCAGGCGGTGCGGCCGGACTGCATCGTGTGCACGGGCCGCTCCGATTATCCGAACCAGGTGAACAACTCGCTGTGCTTCCCGTTCATCTTCCGCGGCGCGCTCGATGTGGGCGCGACGGTGATCAACGAAGAGATGAAGCTCGCGACCGTGCACGCGCTGGCGGAGCTGGCGCGGGCCGAGCAATCGGACGTCGCGACCGCCGCCTATGGCGAGAGCGGCGCCAGCTTCGGCCCCGAGTTCCTGATTCCGCGCGCCTTTGATCCGCGCCTGATCACGACCATTGCGCCGGCCGTGGCCAAGGCCGCCATGGACAGCGGTGTGGCCACGCGCCCGATCGCCGACCTCAATGCCTATCGCGCCCAGCTGGCACAGTACGTCTACCAGACGGCCTCGGCGATGCGCATCGTGTTTGCCTCGGCGCAGCGGCACCCCAAGCGGCTGATCTATGCAGAAGGCGAGGACCCGCGCGTCCTGCAGGCCGTGCAGGTGGTGGTCGATGAGGGCCTGGCGCATCCGATCCTGGTGGGCCGCACCGAGCTGATCGCCGCGCGCATCGAGAAGTTGGGGCTGCGCCTGCGGCTGGGGGAGAATTGCGAAGGCGTGAACGTGCTCAGCGACGCGCGTTTCCGCGACGCCTGGAGCGAGTATTACCAGCTGGCCTGCCGGGACGGGATCACGCGCGCGCTCGCCATGGAAGAGATGCGCAGCCGCACCACGCTCATCGGCGCCATCCTGGTGCGCCGCGGCGACGGCGACGCCATGCTCTGCGGCACCGTGGGCAACTACCTCGATCACCTCAGGTACGTGCAGCGGGTCATCGGCCTGCGTAGCGGCGTCAGCACCGTGGCCACCATGCAGATGCTGATCCTCAATGACCGGCAGCTTTTTTTCTGCGATACACACGTGAATCGCGACCCCGATGCGGCGCAGATTGCCGAGATGACGCTGCTGGCCGCCGAGCAGGTGACGCGCTTCGGGCTGACGCCACGGGTGGCGCTGGTCTCGCATTCGAGCTTCGGCAGCTCCGATGCCCCCTCGGCCCGCAAGATGCGCGCGGCCCTGGCGCTGATCAGCGGGCGCGCGCCGGATCTGGAGGTGGACGGGGAGATGCGCGCGGATTCGGCCCTGTCGAGCGCGATCCGCGAGAGTGAATTCCCGAACTCCCGGCTCCGCCACGACGCCAATCTGCTGATCATGCCCAACGTCGATGCGGCGAACGTCTGCTACAACGCGCTGCGCATCGCGGCCGGAGGCGGGGTGATCGTCGGGGGCATCCTGCTCGGAATCGCGCAACCCGTGCACATCATGACGCCTTCCTCCACGGTGCGCCGCATCGTCGACATGTCGGCGGTCGCGGTGGCGGACGCCGGTGCGCTGGGCGTGGCCACGGGAGCGCGGCCGGCCGGGTAAGCGCAGCCGTTGAATATCGTCTATCGAAGCGGCGTCGGCCGTATCTGCCCGGGCTGCCAACGCCCGATTGCGCAGTGCGCCTGCCGGGACGCACGCGGCAAAGCGGTTCGCCCCATCGGCGGAGCGGTGCGGGTAGGGCGCACCACGCAGGGGCGCGCCGGCAAGGTGGTGTCGGTCATCAGCGGGCTGGCGCTCAGCGAGGCGGAACTCGCCGCGCTGGCCACCGAACTGAAGAAACGCTGCGGTTCCGGTGGCACGGTGCGGGCCGGAACGATCGAGATCCAGGGCGAGCACCGCGACACCCTGGTCGCGGAGCTGCTGCAGCGCGGCTACAGCGCCAAGCGCTCGGGCTGAGGCCAACACCAATGAGGACTTCAATCCTGATTCTCGTCGTCGTCGCAATGGGCACAGCATGCGCGCACGCGGAGCCGTGGCAAGCTCCTGCCGGATACACGCAAATGCCGATTTGGCCGGAAGCCGCACCCGACGCGCAGCCTGTTCCGGGGCCAGAGACCGTAACGGTGAGCAAGGAGCTGCTGGCAGGCAAGCCGGTAACGGCTGTGACCAATGTGACCCGACCGACGATGACGGTATTTGCGCCCAAGGGGACGAACACCGGGGCAGCAGTCGTCGTGATTCCAGGGGGTGGGTTTCAGATGCTGGCCATCGATCTGGAAGGCACCGAACTGTGCGACTGGCTGACATCCAGGGGCATCACCTGTGTTCTATTGAAGTATCGCGTGCCGAGCAAACCCTACGTCTGGCAGTGCGATTGCCGTCCGCACAATCTTTCGACCTCCGTGCCATCGTTACAGGACGTCCAGAGAACGATGCGGCTGGTTCGCTTTCACGCGACGCAATGGCACATCAATCCGCGAAAAATTGGCGTACTTGGGTTCTCGGCAGGCGGATACCTGGCGGCGGAAATCAGCACGAACTTCGAGCGCCGCCTGTATCCGGTCGTGGATGCTGCCGACAAGGAAAGCGGCCGCCCGGATTTTGCCATGCCCGTCTATCCTGGACATCTCGCTACCGCTGATGGCAAGTTGAATCCCAATGTAGCGGTCTCCAACAGGACGCCACCCACGTTCCTGCTGCAGAACGAGGATGATCCTGTGGACAAGGTAGAAAACTCGCTGGTCTATTACGCGGCACTGAAGAAAGCCGGGGTTCCGGTGGAGATGCATTTATACGCCGAGGGTGGGCATGCATTTGGCCTGCGGCGAACGAGATTCCCGGTTTCCGCGTGGCCCCGCGTGGCGGAGACGTGGCTGGAGACCATAGGAATGATCTCGAACTAGGCGTCTAAGGAGATGAAACCATGAATGAGCACTTGCTGAGCCGACGGCAGTTTACGGCGCGTTGTGCGGCCTTCGGCCTATCGCTTCCCGCCTTGGGCGCAATGCTGGCGGCGCGGGCGGCTGCGCAGGATCCGGGCACTGAGGCGGCGCCGAAGCCTGGCGCGCGTACCGTAAGGCTTCCGGACGGCACGATGGTCCCGTCGCTCGGTCAAGGCTGCTGGCACCTCGGCCAGGGCAGGCATCCGGTGGCGGTCGAGCAAGAGGCGCTGCGCACGGGCATCTCCCTCGGCATGACCTTGCTCGATACGTCCGGAAACTACGGCAGCGGACGCTCCGAGCAATTCCTCAATCACGTGATTGCCGGACAGCGCGAGCGCATATTCCTGGTCTCCAAGGTGGAGGGCGATGAAGTGTCCGGCGATGGCATTGCGCGTGCCTGCGCGGCGAGCCTCGCGCGCCTCGGGAGCGAGTATCTGGATCTCTATCTGATGCATTGGCCGCCGCCCAGCGCAACATTCCCAGGCATGGTGGCGGCATTCGAACAACTGCGCGCGGCGGGAAAGATTCGCGCCTGGGGCGTGTCCAATTTCAACGTGGGCCAGATGGAAGACCTGTTCCGCGTTCCGGACGGCCATCGCTGCGCCACCAACCAGGTCCCTTACAGCCTGAACAATCGCCGCATCGAGCGCGAGCTGTTGCCGTGGTGCAGGGAGCACAACGTGCCGGTCATGGCCTACTCTCCGCTCGGTGGCGACAATCACCTCGTCGTAGGTGATCGCACGCTGGCGCAGGTCGGCAGTAGCTATGGTTGCTCGGCCGCCGCGGTCGCGCTGGCCTGGGTGACCCGCAGCGGGAGCGTGATCGCAATTCCTGAATCCGGCGCTCCGGCGCACGTCAGGGATAACGCCGTGGCGCTATCGATCACCCTCACGCCGCAAGACCTTCAGACCCTGGATGCGGCGTTTCCCGGACCGCCCGGCGCAAGCTAGCTAGGAGCGTTTCGCTTACGGCAATCATCGACGGACTGGGGCATACTTGCGCCTGCCGATGCTGGCGGGCGATCCAACTCGGACCCTAACGGCACAAGGACGGCAAGATCCGGTATGGCCGAATACAAGGCTCCAGAGTTTCAGACCACCACCGGCACAGACGTATTTGTCAGCTACGCCTCGCAGGACACTTCCGTC
>JANXYA010000061.1 GCA_025350345.1 Gammaproteobacteria bacterium | reverse complement strand
GGCCCGCCGCGGTCCGCTATTTTCGCGCGGCGGACGGCGGGGTCTCGCATTTCCGGTACGGCCGCGACAATCTGCTACTGACCTGGATGCACCTGCGCCTGCTGGCCGGTTTCGTGATCCGCCTGCCGCTGTTGGCGGCGCGACGCGCGCTGCGCCGCTGACCGGCGTTCAATGTGCCGGTTTCTGCGCGCCGTAAGCCGAGAATATTCCCAGTTCCACGTTGCGCACGACCCCGGCGAACCCCGCCAGGGTCAACGCTGCCATCACGGCCTCCGGCGCAACGCAGGCTTCGATGGTGTCGTAGTAATAGCGCATCAGTTCCGGTGTATCCCGATGCGATGCCAGGCGGGCCGCCATCCATGGAACGACGCGGCGCAGGTACATCTTCAGCATCGCCCGCGCCCAACCGGCCTGTGGCCTGGTGATCTCGAGCACACACAGGCGCCCACCCGGCTTGAGTACCCGGTAGAACTCGCCGAAGGCCGTGGCCAGATCTTCGACATGGCGCAGCGCGAATCCCATGCTGACAAAGTCGACCGTGGCACTCGGCATCGGCAGGTGCTCGGCGCTTCCCGTCATCAGCCGTACACCGCTCGGAACTTTTGCGTTGGCCACCATGCCGGGACTGGGATCCACCCCAATGACGCAGGTGGGATCGCCCACGATCGCCGCGGCCTCGCAGGCCACGAGGCCCGTGCCTACGCCCACGTCCACAACCGTCATGCCCGCGCGCAGACCTGCTTGCAGCAGGGCCCGGCGCCGGTACCAGGAGCCGGTTCCGAGTGCCATGGCGCGCTCGACGCGGTCGTAATCTCCGGCAGTCCGATTGAAGATGTCCCGGACCCAGCCGCTGCGCGATCGCGCGTCGGGATAGTACGTTGGGAGCGGTGGATGCGGCGGATCCAATTTGGTGACGTCGTGTGGTCGTGGATCGGGCTGGGAACGCATTGACCATAGCATAGAGTTGCGGCTGCGCTGGCCCACAGCCTGGCATCGGAGACGCCTTATCTCCGTGATTCATAAGGCTTATTGGCCTCCTGCCGGTTGCGCTCGATGTGCCGGCCGATATAATGCCTATCGTCATGGAGCCGGGGTAACGTGGCCGCCCCGGCACCGCATCGAAGCGCCCCATTCAGCTTCCTGCAATTACAAGAATCCTGGTGCACGTTCGATCACGCGAAGGTCCTGATGCAACCCGCGGCAGCCCCGAATACCCGTGATTTGGAAAGGGAGATTGCCGACCTGATGGTGCAGGCCCTCAATCTGAATGTTGCAGCGGCGGACATTGACCCGGCAGCGCCGCTTTATCGTGAGGGCCTCGGGCTCGACTCGATCGATATCCTCGAGATCGCCCTGGTCGTCTCCAGGCGATATGGGGTCGATATCAAGGCCGACAGCGAGAACAACCACCAGATCTTCGGCTCGCTCACGGCGCTGGCAGAATTCATTGCGGCGCGGAGAACGAAGTGACGCGATCGACGCCCGGCAGCGTGCGCGTCCTCATCATCGCCCTCGCTGTCATCGCCTACGCGGTGCTGGCTCACTTCAGCAATGCCGTTCCGGGCAACGAGAGCCTGGGCGCCATCCTCGCCGTGGCGCCGCTGTGGCTGGCTGCGCTCATTCTGGCCTGGCGTTCCAGCCGGCGCCGGCTCGGCCTCCTTGCCTGCGGGCTCGCCGCTGTGCTGGCCTATGCTGTCTGGGACAGCCTCAAGAGCCACTTTGCGTGGCTCTACCTGATTCAGCAGGTGGGCGCCTACGGGTTGCTGGGCATCTCCTTCGGTCGTTCCCTGGGCCCGCATCAAGTGCCGCTGTGCACCCGATTCGCCACGCTCGTGCACGGCAAGCTGTCGGCCCCCGCCACGCGCTACACGCGCAGCGTTACCGTTGCCTGGACCATGTTTTTTACCGCCATGAGCAGCGCGCTCCTGCTCCTCTACGTGGCTGCGCCGCTTGCCGTCTGGTCGGTCTTTGCGAACTTCTGCGCGGCGCCGCTGGTGGCGCTGATGTTCATCGGTGAGTATCTGGTGCGCCATCGTGTGCTGCCCGACATGCAGCACGTGAGCATTCTGGACACCGTCCGGGCGGCGTCCCGCGCTGCGGGCGCTGCCTCAGCCACCGCTCCGCATGCCTGAGGCCCAAGGGCCTGCGCCGCCCGACCTTCAGCCCATGCACGCTGTCCCCCTGATTGCCCACGGTTCGCCGGACGATGTCGTTGCCTACCGCAACGGCGGCCCGATCTGCGCCGCACGTTTCATTGCCGACGCTGCGCACCTCGCCTCAGGATTGCCAGCCGTCCGGCACGTGCTCAATGCCTGCAAGGATCGCTACTGCTTTGCCGTGGGCCTCGCCGCCTGCATCGCTTCGAACCGCGTCAGCCTGCTGCCTTCCACCCACACACCCGAAGCCATCCGCCAGCTTGGGCGCTTCGCACCCGACGCGATCTGCCTGAGCGACGATCCGGCGTGCGACATCGCCTTGCCGCAGTTTCAGTTCCCGGATCTGGCTGCAGGCGACGCCAACATGTGGCCGGTGCCATCCATTGCGGCCGATCAGCTCGTTGCCTATGTCTTCACGTCAGGGTCCACCGGTGTGCCAGTCCCGCACGCCAAGACCTGGGGCAAGCTGGTGAATTGCGTGCAGATCGAGGCAGGACGCTTGCGGGTCATGGCCACCGGCCCTCGTGCCATCGTCGCCACGGTACCGCCGCAGCACATGTACGGTCTTGAATCGACCGTGCTCCTGCCACTGCAGAGCGCCAACGCGCTGTGCGCAGAACGCCCGTTCTATCCGGCCGATATTGCGAGCGCGCTGGCCGCTGCGCCCGCTCCGCGGATGCTGGTCTCGACACCGGTGCACCTGCGGGCCCTGATGGCCGCCAATATCGACCTGCCTGCGATCGAACTGATTCTATCGGCCACCGCGCCGCTCGATGAGTCGCTGGCGCGCGATGTCGAGGCCCGCTATGCCGCGCCGCTGCTCGAGATCTACGGCTCCACCGAGACGGGCCAGGTTGCCAGCCGGCGTACGACGCAGACGGCCGAGTGGCAGCTGTGGCCCAAAGTCACCATCACCGTGCGCGACGGCCAGGCCTGGGTCGAGGGCGGGCACGTTGAGGCGGCCACGCCGATGGGGGACATACTCGAGGTCACGGGCACAGACCGCTTTCTGCTGCGGGGCCGGGTGGCGGACCTGGTCAACATTGCGGGCAAGCGCAGCTCGCTCGCCTACCTGGACCACCAGCTCACCAGCATTCCCGGCGTGCTCGATGGTGCGTTCTTCCTGCGCGAGGACGCGCCCGCCACCGAAATCGGCATCACGCGACTGGGTGCGCTGGTGGTTGCGCCGAGTCTGGATGCAAAAGCGATTACCACGCGCCTGCGCGAGCGACTGGACCCGGCATTCCTGCCGCGACCCCTGCTGCTGGTTCCGGAAATTCGCCGCAATGCGACCGGCAAGCTGCCCCTCCACGTCCTGCGCTCGCTCCTGCCGGAAACTTGAGCCCTCGCCAGCACGGACCACGGCGCCATGACCACCCTCGTGACACTGGATATTCCCGCCGACCATGCGGCCTTTGCCGGACATTTCCCCGGGAACCCGATTGTCCCAGGCGTCGTATTGCTGGATGAAGCGCTGTACGCGGCGGCCGGCGCCCGCGGCGTGCCGCCTGGGAAATGCACGATCCTCGCCGCCAAGTTCCTGAGTGCCGTGCATCCCGGGGAACGGCTGCAACTGGCCATTGAAGCGGGGAACAACCCGCAGCTGCAGTTTACGATTCGTGCCCCGGACCGGATCGTTGCCAGCGGAATCCTCAGTCTGCCAGTGGACGCGGCGAGTTCGCATGAAAGGTAGCGCCGGGTATCCGCAAGCCCGGCTCGCTCCGGCAGCGTCGCCCTGGGCAAATCATGCCGAGCGCGGTTCACGCTTCATGCTGCGCGTGATGAGCTGGATCTCGCTGCGGCTGGGCCGGCGCCTGAGCCGGGGAGTCCTATACGGCATCGCCGCCTACTTCTTCCTGTTTGCACCGCAGGCGCGCCGCCACTCGCGCGAGTACCTGCGCCGGGTGCTCGGGCGCCCGGCGACGCCGATGGATCGGTTCCGGCAGATTCTCGCCTTTGCATCGACCATTCACGACCGCGTCTATCTCATGAGCGGGCGCTTCGAGCTGTTCGAGATCTCCGTTGAAGGTGAAGCACTGGTGCATGCGGCCCGCGCCCGGGGCGGTGGCGCGCTGCTCATCGGAGCCCATCTGGGCAGTTTCGAGGCGGCGCGGGCGCTCGGCCAGCGCCAGCCGGGACTCGAAATCGCAATGGCGATGTATGCCGACAACGCGCGCAAGATCAACGCCACGCTGACGGCGATCAGTCCGCGACTGAAGACGGATATCATCGAACTCGGCCATATTTCAGCCATGCTCGAGATCCGCGCGCGGCTCGTTGCCGGTTCGTTCGTCGGCATGATGGGCGATCGGACCCTGGGGGCGGAGCCGGTCGAAGCGGTGATGTTTCTCGGTTCGCAGGCGTCGTTTCCGCTCGGGCCCATGCGGGCGGCGGTCATGCTGCGCCGCCCGGTCTACTTCATGGCGGGTCTCTACCTCGGTGGCAATCGCTATCACATCGTATTCGAGCGGATTGCCGACTTCTCCACGATCGGCCCGGGTGTCGAGGCCAACGCCGTCAGTGCGGCGGTGCGCGAGTACGCCGCGCTGGTCGAGCGACAGTGCCGCCTGTACCCATACAACTGGTTCAATTTCCTGGATTTCTGGCAGGTGCAGCCACCCGGCGCGCCGCCCGTGAGCGGCATCGAATGAGCCGCCACAAACTGCTGCCGCTCCTCTGCGCAGGACTGCTCGGCACCGCCGCTGTCGCTGCGCCTGCCACCGACGCTCTCGATCAGCTGATGACGCGGCTCAGCCAGCGCCAGCACGGTCACGTGTCCTTCACGGAAGTCCATATCTCCAGCTTGCTCGATCGCCCGCTCACATCCTCGGGCGAGCTGTTCTACGACGCGCCGGATCGACTGGAAAAGCGCACCACGAAACCCAGGGCGGAGCGAATGGTGCTCGAGAAAGGGCAGCTGAGCTTCGAGCGCCGCCACAAGGAATACCACGTGGCGCTGGCGGACTTCCCACAGGCGGCCCCCTACATCGAGGGCATCCGCGCCACGCTGGCCGGGGACCGGAGCGCACTCGAGCGGGTGTTTCGCATCACCTTCAGCAATTCGGGCGAGCAGTGGACCTTAGGGCTCACGCCCCTCGATGCGCACGTCGCGGCCGAGGTGGCCGCCGTTCGCATCGACGGATCGTCCGATCTGATCAGGACAGTCACTGTGCAGCAGGTGAACGGCGATCGCTCCATCACGACGCTGGGCGCCGCGCTGGATCCGTAATGCACCGGCGCGCCACCAGCATTCTGGTCTGGATGGCGCTGCTGGCCGCGGCCGGCTGGATCGTCGCGCACGCACACTACACGGCGGATCTGTCGGCATTCCTGCCGGCGCGACCGTCGCCTGCACAGCGGGCGCTGGTCGAGGAGTTGCGCGAGGGTGTCGCTTCGCGGCTGATCCTCATCGCCATCGAGGGCGGTGAGCGTGCGCAGCGCGCACAATTGTCGCAGGACCTGGCCACCCGGCTGCGCGCGAACCCATCCTTCCTGTCGGTCAACAATGGCCGCAACGTTGCCTCGGAACTCGACCAGAAGTTCATCTTCACTCACCGCTACCTGCTCAGCGAACAGGTCAGCCCGGATCACTTTACGACCGCAGGCCTGCACAGCGCCATCGCGGAGAGCATCGACTCGCTGGCGTCACCGGCAGGATTCCTCGCGAGGGACCTGCTGCCCACGGATCCGACCGGCGAGACGCTGCAGGTGCTCGCACAGCTCAGCCCGGATTCCGGGCCGCGCTCCGAGGACGGCGTCTGGGTATCCGCCGACGGCGCTCAGGCGCTGCTGGTCGCGCAGACGCGCGCCGCGGGCGGCGACACCAACGGCCAGGAGCATGCCGTTGGGGTTATTGAAGCCGAGTTTGCGCGACTGCGCACTGCGGGCATGCCGGTGGCGGCGACGATGGGACTTCGGGTGAGTGGTCCCGGCGTGTTTGCGGTTCGCGCCCGGGCCACCATCATCCGGGAAGCGATTCGCCTGTCCGTGCTCAGTTCGCTCCTGATCGCGACTTTGCTGCTGGTGGCCTACCGTTCCCTGCGCACCCTGGCGCTCGGACTGCTGCCAGTGGTTTCCGGAGCCCTGGCGGGCGCCGCCGCCGTGGCACTGGGGTTTGGTGTCATACACGGTGTCACGCTCGGCTTTGGTGTCACGCTGATCGGTGAATCCGTCGATTACTCCATCTATCTGCTGATCCAGGCGCGGCGCGGCCCCGGAGGAAGCGCGGCGGCGACGTGGATCACCAGCTTCTGGCCTACGGTCAGGCTGGGCTTGCTCACATCGCTGTGCGGATTCGCCTCGCTCCTGCCATCGGCGTTCCCCGGACTGGCCCAGCTCGGCCTCTACTCGATGGCAGGTCTCCTCGCCGCCGCGGCGGTGACCCGCTACGTGCTGCCGGCGCTGCTTCCGGAGCAGTGGGCCGCACGGTCGCTGGACTCCCTCGGCCTAGGGCTCGCGCGTGGCATCGATCGCCTGCAGAACTACCGCCAGCTGCTCTGGCTGCTGCCGCTGCTGGCCGTTGCCGTGGTGTACGAGCATCGCGCCGGGCTGTGGAATAGGGACCTGGCCGCGTTGAGCCCGGTGTCCGCCGCGGACCAGCAGTTCGATGCCCGGCTGCGCAGCAGCCTCGGCGCACCGGACGTCAGCGACCTGGTCGTCATTTCGGCCGCAGATGCGGACTCAGCGCTGCACGCGGCCGAAGCGGTGGGCGCACGTCTCGATGCTCTCGTGCACTCTGGTGAGCTCGCCGGCTACGACACCCCGGCCCGCTATCTGCCCAGTCGCGCATTGCAGCGCCAGCGGCGCGATGCGCTGCCGGCCAGCCAAGTGCTGCGGGCCCGGCTGCACGCCGCGCTGGTGGGCCTGCCCCTGCAGGCGACGCGGCTCGAGCCCTTCCTCGCGGCGGTCGAGCGGGCCCGCGCCGATCCGCTCATCGATCGCTCCGCGCTGGCGGGCACATCGCTCGCCAGCGGCCTCGATGCCCTGCTCGCACAGCGAGGCGATCGCGTCGTGGCACTGGTGCCGCTGCGCGCACCGGCCGCCGGCGCGCATCGCTTTGCGATCGATGCGGCGAAAATCAATGCCGCGCTCGGTGCGGTGGCGCCCGGAGTCTCGATCGCAGTGCTCGACCTGAAGCACGAGTCGGACGCCCTCTACGCCGCTTATCAATCCGCGGCGATCCGGCTCTCACTCCTTGGCCTTGGCGTTATCGTGCTGTTGTTGCTCCTGGCGCTACGCTCGCCTGCGCGGGTCGCGAGGGTGATCGCGCCGCTGATGCTCGCCGTCCTCGTCGTCAGTGCGGCATTGGTCGCGGGCCGGCAGGCCTTGACCATACTGCACCTGATCGGCCTGCTGCTGATCGTGGCCGTGGGCTCAAACTACGCGCTGTTTTTCGATCGTCGCTTTGCGCCCGCAGAGGCCGGCGAGCGCAGTACGATGCTGGCATCGCTGTTCATCGCGAACCTCGCGACGGTCCTGGGCTTCGGGGTGCTGGCCTTTTCGACGGTGCCGGTGCTTTCCGCACTGGGCATGACGGTCGCGCCGGGCGCCTTCGCCGCGCTGCTTTTCTCCGCGCTGATGGCCAGGCCGGC
>JANXYA010000020.1 GCA_025350345.1 Gammaproteobacteria bacterium | reverse complement strand
CAGCAATCCGGCCAATGACGGCGCGTATTTCGGTTATTCCGCTTCCGGCGATGTCACCGCCGAGCTCGTGTACGCGCACAGCGGAAATCCGGAAGACTACGAGGTGCTCAGGCGCAACGGCATCAGCGTCAAGGGCAAGGTCGTCATCGTCCGCTACTCGAACCCCTACAGCTATCGGGGCTTCAAGGCGCTGACGGCCGAGCGGGAAGGCGCGGCGGCGCTGCTCATTTATTCGGACCCGGCCGAAGACGGCTACACGAGGGGCAAGGTCTTTCCGGATGGGCCCTGGGGTCCCGAGAGCCACATCCAGCACGGCGCGATCACCTACGATTACATCGTTCCCGGCGATCCAACCACTCCAGGCTGGGCGTCGATCCCAGGTGCCCGGCGCATACCGCTCAGCGAAGCGCGATCGCTCCCGAAGATCATCGCCCTGCCGCTGTCCTGGCGCGATGCCAGGCCGCTGCTCGAGAACATGAACGGCGCGGAGGTCCTGCCGGAATGGCGCGGTGCGCTCCCGATCACCTATCGCTACACGGGCGGCGTGTCGGTGCGCGTGCACGTGGACATGGACACCAGCATCAAGCCCTACACGGTCGTCGAAGCGCGCATCCGCGGCAGCGAGCTGCCCGATGAGTGGGTGCTCATCGGCAATCACCGCGATGCCTGGGTGGACGGGGGCGTGGATCCGGTGAGCGGCACGGCCTCGATGCTGGAACTGACGCGCTCGCTGGGGCAGCTCAAGAAAAGCGGTCACCGGCCGCGGCGGACACTCGTGGTCTGCAGCTGGGACGGTGAGGAATACGCGCTCACCGGCTCGACCGAATGGGGCGAGCAATTCGAGGATCAGCTGCAGCACAAGCTCGTCGCCTACCTGAACGTCGACGAAGCCGTCGCGGGAGCTGCCACCACGGCAGGTCCGGAAGGCCTGCGCTTCGATTCCTCCGCGGTCGCCTCGCTGGCGCCGATGCTCATCGAAGCGTCCAAGGACGTGCGGGTGCCTTCCGGAAAATCGCTGTACGAGGCCTGGCGCGTGACGACGGCGCGCGACAAGAAGACCGCGGCGGCGCCGGCCGATGCCGAGCTGGCCAACCCGCGCATCGGGAGCGGTTCGGATCACACCGTGTTCCTGAACCACCTGGGGCGTCCGGTCATCAACCTGGGATTCGTCGGTGACTACGGGGTCTACCACAGCAGCTACGACGATCACTACTGGATGACGCAGATCGGTGACCCGGATTTCAAATACCACATCGCGCTGACGCAGATCTGGGGACTGACGGCGCTGCGGCTGGCCAATGCCGACCTGCTGCCCTTCGACTTCGAGGCGAACGGCGCGGCCCTGGAGACTTTCCTGCTCGAGCTCGAGCACAACAGCAGGATCGATCCACAGCAGTTGCCGCTGGGCGAGCTGCACCAGCGCATCGCCGAGTTCCGCGCCGCAGGCCGGGCGCTGCGCGAACGGACCTCAGGCGATCTCGCGGCCGGTCGCGGCAGTACGCGCCGGCTCCGGGCTCTGAACGCGCAGCTCCTGCAGGTGGAGTCCAACTGGCTGGATCCGGCCGGCATTCCAGGGCGCCCCTGGTTTCGCCACCTGCTCTATGCGGCCCGCTACAACTACGATCACCTGGAATTTCCGGGCCTCACCGAAGCCGTCGAGGGCTCGGACTGGAAGCTCGCGGCTGATCAGGCACAGCGGCTGGAGGCGGCCCTGGTGAAGAATACGCGGCTGCTGCAATCAGCCCAGTCCGCCTGGGAAGGACAGCGGCCGAACTGAGCCGCGTTACTCGCTTAAGGGATGTCCTTTGCGACCGCCCCGGATGTGATCGCAGGGCTCGAGGGCATCGCGCAGCAGCGCTCTCGCCATCGCCACGGAGCGTTCGACGAGCGCCTCGGCGCCAGTGCGGAGCAACGCACTGTCGCGGACCTCCCTGACATTGTTTTCCATGTCCTCGGCCGTCCAGCCGCGCGAGTGGGCGATGTAGGGGAACTGCGGGAACACGCAGCCGACCTCGGCGAAGAATCCGAGCATTTGTCCGGCCACTGCCTGCACGTTGTCCTGCCCACCGGTGATGATGAAGGCCGCGACCTTGTTGCGCAGCAGCTCCCGGTTCGCGATCGTCTCCTGGTTCTGGATGCAATTCATGCGCTCGATCATCTTGTAGTACAGGCTGCTCGCCGCTCCCCAGCGGATCGGCGTGGCGATCAGCATCACGTCGGCCCAATGCACGAACGCCTCGTACACCTGATCGAGCTGATCGCTCGCGTCCATCAGGGTAATCGAGCAGGGCCAGGTGCAGGCACGGGCGGATTTCGAATAGAAACCCTCGCAGTGCCGGAACTTCAGGTCGCGCAGGCGGATCAGGCGGGTCTCGCAGGCGGCGCTGCCCGCCTTGGCGAGCGCGATGTCGAGCAGGTAGTCCGAGGTGCTGAAGCGCGGGTGTCCTTCGGTCATCGAGGTCGTCGAAATCGCGACGACGCGAATGCCTCCGGGACTGCGCTGCGGGTTCCGGGCGAGCGGATGGGGAGCGTGCGGCTTGCGAGAGCGCTTGGTGCGGGACTCCAGGTCCACGAGCAGGCGCCCGGCCTCGACCCTCGAGGCGTAGGCAGGGATGGCGTCCTCTTCGAACCCAGGCTCACCAAGCCCGCTCTGCCAGTGATATTTCCAGTAGTGCCAGGGGCAGGTGAGGTATTCACCGTCCAGACTGCCTTCGCCGAGCGGGCCGCCGACGTGACTGCAGGTACCCGAGAGCACGCTGAACTGCCCTTCCCGGCAGATCACCGCGAGGCGGGTGGCCTCGACCTGCACGGCGTTGACCGCTCTCTGGGCCAGGGTCTCGACCGCACCCACATCACGCCAGTTCGTACTCATGTTCCGCGTCCTAACGTGTACTAACCACTACATCGGTTACCGATCATTCCTGGCGCGCTCCCACAGAGCGCGCGGGCGTGCGGCACCTATCGGCAATTCAATGGAAGCTGCGCTGGCTTCACCTCCGGCCCGCCGCGGCAACCCCAGACGATGCGCCCGTCATCGGTCTTTGACGGAGTGAATATCAGGGAGCCGCGCGTCGAAGTCACCGTCAGCACCATGCCCCTGGAGTTCAGGCTCATCGTCATGCCGTGCGTTCCAAACTCGTCGACGCCGATGCTCGACAGGCTCGCCGGAATCCGCTTGTTTTCCAGGTAATAGCTGGCGAGGGCGTCTCTGGCGTGCTGCGAATCGCCAGCGACTTGCGTGAGCGTCGCTCGCACCGTGTAATTCTGATAGGCCGGAATCGCGATTGCGGCCAGTATGCCGATGACATAGACATACAACAGCAGTCCCAGGCCGGAGCCCAGCTGCCCGGCGTAGGGCACGAACGCCGCCAGGACAAATGCGCCGGGATTGCGCCTGGGCATTTCCGGCTTCTCGTGCAGGACCCGCATGACGCGTTTGGAATTCCACGGGTAACTGGCCGTCAGCTCGTGAAACGACATCCAGAAACTACCCGTCGACTTGACCTGGTTGCCCAGGCCCTCGAGCGAAACACTCTGCCAGCGATTTGCTCCAGCCGAGAGCGCGATGAGGGACCGCGCTGCTCCCTCGCGCGATTCACTGCACGCCAACCCATGGAGGTCACAGGTGCTTTCCCGGGCGCGGGAAAACGAGGCGCCGATGAGCGGAAATCGCAGTGCCGGCCACCGCAGCAGCCAGAGAATCACGTTGTCATGCCGGACGACATGGCCGAGCTCATGGCCCACGTAAAAGCGAATGCCGTTGGAGTTCTTGTCCATGGCATCCACGACGGTCGATAGCAAGACGACATACTTCCGGCCCAGGAACCAGGTCGCGAAGGCGTTGAGCACGCCGTTGCCGTTTTGGACGTAGAGGCTGGGTCGTTCACTGATCGATAGCTTGTCGCAGCACTGGACAAACTGCCGATGCAGGTCGGGCAGTTGGGTGTCGGACACTTCGATGCCGCCACCCCGCAGGTGCGCCAGAAATGCGGACTTCGTGAATATATA
>JANXYA010000001.1 GCA_025350345.1 Gammaproteobacteria bacterium | reverse complement strand
GGGCACCGAGGATATCTACAAGATTTATGCTGAGAGCTTCCGGAGCCCCGCGCATCTGGCGAGCATCGTCGCGGAAGCCGAGGCGATCGTGAATGATTCCCTGCGGGACAGGAATGACTAGCGTCCGGCACGCGATCCCGTGGCGCTGAGCGCCACGGTCTATGTGTTCACGGTGCGTGTGGCCGACGCCGACCGCGGCCTGTACGAAACGCTGGAACTGCGTCTCGCGCGCCACCCCTCCGAAACCGCCGAATACCTCATCGCGCGCCTGCTGGCCTATTGCCTCGAGTACACCGAGGGCATCGCCTTTTCCAAAGGGCTGTCCGATCCGGACGAGCCGGCGATCGCCGTATGCGACCTGACCGGCGCGCTGCAGACCTGGATTGACATCGGCGTGCCCGAGGCCGCGCGGCTCCACAAGGCCAGCAAGTCAGCGCCGCGTGTGGTCGTCTACGTCCACCGCGATGCGGAAGCCTGGCTGGCGCGCCTGGCCGGGGAGCGCATCCATCGCGCCGAAGCACTGGACATACGCCTGTTTGATCGCGAGCTCATCGCCGCCATGGCGGCGCGCCTCGAGCGGCGCATGGATTTCGACCTCTCGGTATCCGAGCGCACGCTCTACGTGTCCTTCGCCGATGAGACGCTCTCCAGCACCCTCGAGCTGCGGCGGCTCACGGCCTGACTATTGCTTCTCCACCACCACGCGGCCCTGCGCGTTCACGAACACGTGGTAGCGGTGGCCGTCCTTGCAGGTGGCGAGATAGTCGCTGTCTGCGTTGCGCTTGGCGTTGGTGACTTCATCGCAGGGCAGGCCCTGTAACGCAATCGTCACCTTCAGATCCTTGACCATGGACCCGTCGTCGGCGGCGAGCAGGCGGGCGCTGCCGGCGCTGAGCGCCAGCACAGTCACGGCGAATGCAGAAATACGTGGGCCCATGATGACTCCTGTCGTGTTCACGTGATGGTGGCGAATTTGGCCGGATCCTTGAGGATGCCCCAGATCGCTTCGCGCGAAGCCACGATGTCGTTCGCCAGCGGCGGGTCGCTGTCCTGCAGCAGGGACAGCACCTTCAGCATCAGCAGGTCGTATCGCTGCCGCAGCTCAGTCAGCGGGATCGCCACCTGTCCGCGATAAAAGGCGCGAAATGCATCGAGCAGGTCATCCACCTGGTTCTTGAGGGAAAGCTTGGTGAACACGCCAATGGCATGGGTGTCGCGCAGGCGTTGCTCGAGCGACGTCAGGTTCAGGGCCGGTGGTGCGGGCGGGGGTGCAGGCACGGACGCGGCAGGCGGCGGTGCGGCGGGCTTTGGCGGCACCGGGCGCCTGATTGACGCCGCGGCGTTCGGGCTGGGTGCCGGCAAGGCAGGGGCGGCGGCCTGCGGCGGCGGTGTGGCAGCTGCAATCGGGGCGGGCGGTGGCGCAGGTGTCGCGGCCGGCCTGACGGCAGCCGGCGCGGCGGGCGGCACCGCTGCCACTGGAGCGGCCGCCGCCGCCACGTTCGGCCTGAGGTGGCTGCACGCCGCCAGCAGGCTCAGACACAGCAGTGCGGTGAGCGTCCTGGTCACGTCAGCCCATGTGAAAGAAATTGAGCTTGTTGCCGTCCAGGTCGCGAAAGTACCCGGCATAGAAGCCCCCGCCGCGCGGACCTGGCGCCCCTTCGTCAGTGCCGCCGAGCTCGAGGGCCTTGCGGTGCATCGCATCGACCCTGGCGGGACTGTCCACTTCGAGTGCGACCATGACGCCGTTCCCGACCGTGGCAGGCTTGTGGTCGAACGGCTTGGTAATGCCGAGCCCCGGCTGGTCCGGCTTCACGGACCAGGCGACGAACTGCTCGTTCTCCATCATGCGCGCAGCGCCCAGGCCAGCAAGCAGGGCGTCGTAGTAGGCCGCTGCGCGCGCGAGATCGTTGGTACCGAGTGTCACATAGCCGATCATGTTGGACTCCTCCGCTCGTGCCGCCGCGTGTGGACCGGGTGTATTGTAGCAACGGGCGCCGCAAACGCGGCAGCAATGGGAGGCAAGGCCATGAGCACGGCGGACCAGGACAGCGCAGCAACGCCAGCCCCACCCGAAGACCGCTCACGCAGGGCCTTTGTGGCCCTGTCCGCCGCGGCCGGCTGGATGGCAGCGACACGCACCAGCGGCGCCGCATCGCCCGATACGGTCGAGCGCGACGTTGAGATCAAGACCCCTGATGGCTCCTGCGATGCCGCCTTCATTCATCCCGCGCGCGGTGCCCATCCGGGCGTGCTGGTGTGGACGGATATCTTCGGCTTGCGCCCATCGATGCGCGAGTTCGGCCGCAGGCTGGCCGCGGCAGGCTTCGCCGTGCTGGTGCCCAATCCGTTCTATCGCACCGCGCGCGCGCCGGTGCTGGGCGACATCTCCGGCTTCAATTTCCAGAATGAGGCTGATCGTGCCAAGCTCCCGCCCCTGACCGGTCCGTTGAGCGCCGCGGGGGCGGCGGAAACCGACGCCCGGGCCTATATCGATTTTCTCGACGCGCAGCGCTCGGTGGACCGGACCCGCAAGATCGGCAGCCAGGGCTACTGCATGGGCGGGCCGCTGGTGATGCGCACGGCGGCGGCGGTACCGGATCGCCTCGGTGCGGGCGCCTCGTTCCATGGCGGCGGACTGGTGACCGACCAGCCCAGCAGCCCGCACCTGCTCGCACCAAGGATCCGGGCGCGCCTGTATATCGCGATCGCCGCCAGTGATGACACGCACCAGCCGGAGGCGAAGGACACGCTGCGTGCGGCCTTCCAGGCGGCGAAAGTGCAGGCGGAAATCGAGGTCTACGCGGGCACGCAGCACGGCTGGTGCGTACCGGACATGCCGCCGCAGGGCGGAAAGGCCATCTACAGCAAGCCCGATGCCGAGCGTGCCTGGGGCAAACTCCTGGAACTGTACCGGGCGGCGCTCGCCTGAAGTAAAATGCCGGCAGCGAATCCGGGAGTGAGCCATGGCCAGCGAGCAGGTCTACAAGGGCAGCTGTTTTTGCGGCGAGGTGCAGTTCAAAGTGTCGGGCGAGCCGGCCGCGATGGGCTACTGCCACTGCGGGTCGTGCCGTCACTGGTCGGCTGGTCCGGTCAACGCCTTCACGCTGTGGAAACCCGAAGCGCTCAAGATCACGCACGGCGCGGCGAGCATTGGCACCTACAACAAGACGCCCATCAGCTATCGCAAGTGGTGCATCAAGTGCGGCGGGCACCTGTTCTCGGACCACCCGACCATGGGTCTGGTCGATGTCTACGCCGCCATGATTCCGAAATTGCGCTTCGATCCTGGTGTGCATGTGCATTACCAGGATACGGTGCTGCGCATTCATGACAGCAAGCCGAAGATGAAGGACATGCCCAAGGAGATGGGCGGCTCGGGCGTGGTCCTGTCCGATTGATGCAGCGCGAGGGCCACGCCGTACCGACCTCGCCGGTGATCTCGATCGCGGCGCTGACCAAGACCTACGCTTCGGGCCTGCAGGCGCTGCGCAACGTCAACCTGGAGATCCGCCACGGCGAGATTCTTGCCTTGCTGGGTCCGAACGGTGCGGGCAAGACGACGCTGATCAACATCGTCTGCGGCATCGTCACCCCGACGCTGGGTTCCGTGACGGTCGCTGGCCACGACATCGTGCGCGACTACCGCGCCGCGCGCGCGAGGATCGGCCTGGTGCCGCAGGAGCTGTACACCGACGCCTTCGAATCGGTGTGGGCGACCGTGAATTTCAGCCGTGGCCTGTTCGGGCGCGGCCCCGACAAGGCGCTCGTTGAAAAAGTATTGCGCGATCTGTCGCTGTGGGACAAGCGGCACGATCGGATCATGACGCTCTCGGGCGGCATGAAGCGGCGTGTCATGATCGCCCACACCGATTCGAAGGCGTCGGTGTACAGCTCCTGCGGCACCAGGCCGATCCTCGCGCGCGCGGCGCGGTAGTCGCGCACGATGTCGTGG
>JANXYA010000410.1 GCA_025350345.1 Gammaproteobacteria bacterium | reverse complement strand
TGCCCGCGACGCTGATCCTGGCCCTCGGCCGCGCGCTGCGCTCGCCGCAAGCGCGGCTCAAGCTGCCCAATGCGGAGTACTGGCAGGCCGAGGGTCGGCGCGATGCGGCCGTGGCCGCAATGCTTCGTTACATGCAATGGTTCTGGGCACTGCTGATCGTGTTTCTCTGCTATGTGCACTGGCTGGTGGTGCGCGCCAACGCGCTGGCCCCTCCGGTCCTCGATGGCACCCGCCTTGGCGGTGCACTGACTTTCTTTCTGGCCGCGCTCGTGGTTTGGATCGTGCTGCTGCGCCGGAATTTCCGCCGCCCGCCGTCAGTGCGGCCATGACGGGCGGCTGCGATTGCCGCGCAGTCCGTTACCGGCTGCTTGGGGAGCCGCTGTTCGTACACTGCTGCCACTGCCGCTGGTGCCAGCGTGAGACCGGCACGGCCTTCGCCCTGAACGCCATGATCGAAGCCGATCTGGTCGAACTCACCGAAGGCAAACCGACCTGGATCAATACACCGTCGGCGAGCGGCAAGGGGCAGCAGATCGCGCGCTGCCCGCGCTGCCTGCTGGCGCTGTGGAGCTGCTACAGCGGGGCGGGTCGGCTGGTGCAATTCGTGCGCGTCGGCACGCTGGACGCCCCGGACCTGTTACCGCCGGATATCCATATCTACACATCGACCAAACAACCCTGGGTGGTACTGCCACCGCAGACGCCGGCGGTTCCTGAATACTACGACCGCCGCAAATACTGGCCGGAAGCGAGCCTGGTTAGGTTGGCCGCAGTGAAGGCCAGGGCCAGCTGACGCGGATCGCTACTCGGCGTCCGTATCGAGGGCCGGATCGCCTGCGGGCAGCACCTCGCAGGCCCATTCCATGCGTTTCCACTTTGGCACCGGCGTGCGCTGTCCCGCGCGTGGTACGAACTCCGAGGCGGCCGTCTTCTGCCAGGCGTGCAGGTAGCGCGGGCAGTTTGGAAACACCTGCTGCACGGCCACGCTCACCAGGAACTGCGCACCGACAAAGGCCGGGGTGATGGCATCCGTCGCGATGATGCTGGCGCTGCCGTGCACACGCAGCCGCTGCGGCCGGGAAAAATCGATGAACAGCATCCCGACCTGGTGCCGTGCCTCGATATTGCCCATGGACAGGTACATGCCGTTGCCGTCGTAGTTCGGGAATACGAGCGTGCGCGCATCGACGACGCGGACGAAACCGGGATCACCGCCCTTGTAGGAACAGCTCGGCTGTCCGGCGGCGTCGACCGTCGCCAGGAAAAACATGTCGAGGCGCTCGATGAGCTCGCGATCCTCGGCGCTGATCTGGTCGCGGCACAGGCGCTGCTCGATGCGGTCGGCCAGCCGCTCGGTGTCGAAGCGGCGCTGCAAAGTGCGGTGGGCGTCGTCGTAGAGTTTGGACATGGCTGCCCGCCAGCGAACCGCGCACCCTCGGTTCCGCGCGCCCTCGGCGCGACGGGCCGACTGGTCGCGGCGCCGCCGCGCGCCGCTCAGTTTGCCGGTTTGCGGAACTTCAGCACGAAATTATCGGCCTCGCCGATCGCGACGTAGCGAGCGCGATCCTTTTCGCCCAGCGTGAGCGTGGGCGGCAGCGTCCACACGCCTTCCTTCCAGTTCTTGGTGTCGCGCGAATTGGCGTTGATCTCCTAGGCGCCGACGAATTCGAAGCCGGCCTTCTTGGCCAGCGCAATGGCGTAATCCTGGCGCACGTAGCCGTTGTCCGCCTTCGGATCCTGGGGCTTGTCGGTAGCCGCGCGGTGATCCTCGATGCCGAGAATGCCGCCCGGCTTCAGGGCGCGAAAGCACGCCGCCAGCGCCTGGTCCGCAAAGCCGCCGCCCATCCAGTTGTGCAGGTTGCGGAACGTGACCACCAGGTCGGCCGAGCCGGCGGGCGCAACGTCGAAATGGCCGGTGGCGAGCAGCGTCTGGGTGATCGTGCCCATCCGCTCCTTGTGCGCCGCAACCCTGGCATTCCAGCTCTTGACGCCGGCGTTGGTATCGCTGTCCCCCGGTGCGGGCTGAGCAACGTAATAGTGGCCACCCTTTGCCAGATAGGGCCCGAGGATCTCGGTCCAATAGCCGCCGCCGGGCCAGAGTTCAACCACGGTCATCGTCGGCTGCAGGCCGAAGAAGCTCAGCTCTTCGGCCGGATGGCGCGCGGCATCGCGCGCGCTGAAAGCGCCGGTG
>JANXYA010000407.1 GCA_025350345.1 Gammaproteobacteria bacterium | reverse complement strand
TTCCTCGTCGATCACGTGCGCGGTGACGTCGGAGACCTGCTTGTGCTGGGTGACGCTGCGGCCGAGGAACACCTCGCCCTGGTCCTCGCTGTAGGTCTGAGGTCCCAAGCGGTCGGAGAGGCCCCACTTCGTCACCATGTTGCGCGCCAGCTCGGTCGCACGCTCGATGTCATTCGCCGCGCCGGTGGTGATCGACTCCTTGCCGAACACCAGCTCCTCGGCGACGCGGCCGCCGTACAGCGTCGCGATGCGGCTCTCGAGCCGGCGCTTGGAGGTGCTGTAGCGGTCCTGCTCGGGCAGGAACATCGTGACCCCGAGCGCGAGGCCACGCGGGATGATCGTGACCTTGTAGACCGGATCGTGCTCGGGCACGGTCACCCCGACGATCGCGTGCCCGGCCTCATGGTAGGCGGTCATGCGCTTCTCGGCATCGGTCATGACCATCGAGCGCCGCTCCGCTCCCATCATGATCTTGTCCTTGGCACGCTCGAACTGGTCCATCGTCACCAGCTTGAGATTGGCGCGCGCGGAAAACAGCGCCGCCTCGTTGACCAGGTTCGACAGGTCGGCGCCCGAGAATCCGGGCGTACCGCGCGCGATCAGCGCCGGGCGCACATCGTCCGCCAGCGGTACGCGGCGCATGTGCACACGCAGGATCTGCTCGCGCCCACGCACGTCGGGAAGCGGCACGATCACCTGCCGATCGAACCGACCGGGGCGCAGCAGGGCCGGATCGAGCACGTCGGGCCGGTTGGTGGCGGCGATCACGATGATGCCCTCATTGCCCTCGAAGCCGTCCATCTCGACCAGCAGCTGGTTGAGGGTCTGCTCGCGCTCGTCATGCCCGCCGCCGAGCCCGGCGCCACGATGGCGGCCCACGGCGTCGATTTCATCGATGAATATGATGCAGGGGGCGTGCTTCTTGGCCTGCTCGAACATGTCGCGCACCCGCGAGGCGCCCACGCCCACGAACATCTCCACGAAATCGGAACCCGAGATCGTGAAGAACGGCACTTTCGCCTCACCGGCGATGGCGCGGGCCAGCAGCGTCTTGCCGGTGCCCGGGTTGCCCACCATCAGGACACCCTTCGGGATCTTGCCGCCGAGCTTCTGGAACTTGCCCGGATCCTTGAGGAAGTCGACGATCTCGCTCACTTCCTGCTTGGCCTCATCGACGCCGGCGACATCGGCAAAGGTGACGTTGACCTGGTCCTCCCCAAGGAGCCGTGCCCGGCTCTTGCCGAAGCTCATCGCTCCCCTGCCCCCGCCCGCGCCCTGCATCTGGCGCAGCATGTAGACGAACACCAGGATCAGCAGCAGCGCCGGCGCCATCTGCAGCAGCAGCTGGGTGAAGAAGCTCGGCTGCGGCGGCGGCCGGCCCTCGATGCCCACACTGGCCTTGCTCAGGTCCCCGATCAGGGCCGTGTAGTTGGTCTCGGGGTTGTAGGTCTCGAACTTGCTCTTGTCCTTGCGGACGCCATAGATCGTGTCACCCTGCAGCACGACGCTGTCGATCCGGCCGTCATGGACCTGGTTGAGGAAGGTGGAATAAACCATCTTCTCCGGCGCGCTGGTGGCGGGCATGAACTTGGTCAGCACCGCGACCAGGACGAGCGCGATGACCGCCCACAGCAGGATGTTCTTGGTCGTGTCGTTCACTTGATTAAGGCTCCAGTCGGATCACGCTACACCAGTCGCAAGCTATTGGCCAGCAAGTAGATCTCCGCGCTTCGTGCCCGGGAGGCGGCAGGCTTGAGGAATCGCACGGTTTTGAATTGTCGGCGCGCGGCAACGGTCAGCTCCTGGAAGCCGCTGCCCTGAAAGACCTTGATGAGGGCTCCGCCCCCCGGTTTCAATACCCGGCCGGCCATCTCCAGGGCGAGTTCCGCGAGGTACATGGCACGCGGCTGGTCGATCACCTCCATGCCGCTCATGTTGGGCGCCATGTCGGAGAGCAGCACGTCCACCGCGCGCTCGCCCGCCAGGGCCAACAGTTGGGCAGCGACCGTCTCCTCCCGGAAATCACCCTGCACGAATTCCACCCCGGCCAGCGCGTCCATCGCCAGGATATCGCTGGCGATGACCTTGCCCTTGTGTCCCACCTTGGTGCGCGCGTATTGGCTCCAGGCGCCCGGCGCGGCGCCGAGGTCGAGCACCGTCATACCGGGTCGGAGCAGGCGCTCCTTGCGATCGGCCTCCTCCAGCTTGTAGACCGCGCGCGATCGCCACCCTTCGGCCTGCGCCTTGCGCACGTAGGGGTCGGCGAAATGTTCCTGCAGCCAGCGCCCGCTGCTGGGCGTGCGACGGGTCATGGGGCGAGTGCGGCCGCGGGCCGGATTCGGGGATAATCGGGCACATGGCCCTCAGCGAGAAACAGCTGCGCTTCCTGCGGGGCAAGGCTCATGCCCTCAGGCCCGTGATCATGCTGGGGCAAAAAAAAGGCCTGACCGACAATGTCGTGGCCGAGACGCTCCAGGCTCTGCGCGACCATGAACTGATCAAGGTGCGGGTGCGCGCCGCGCAGCGCGCCCAGCGCGCGGCGTGGCTGGCCGAACTGGTGGAGCGCTGCGGGTGCGTACTGGTGAGCCGGATTGGCCATGTGGCCGTGCTGTACCGCGCGGCGGCGCCGGTCCCGCGCCTGGTGTTGCCGGATCCTTGAGGCGCCGGGCGCTGGAGGCCGTCCGTTCAGGTGTAGCGCACCGCATTGATCTGGTAGGTGTGCGTGCGCCCGGGAGCGGCGACTTCGACCACGTCCCCGACACTGCGCGCAATGAGCGCCCGCGCGATCGGCGAGGCGATGGAGATGCGTCCGGCGCGGATGTCGGCCTCGTCCTGGCCCACGATCTGGTAGCTCACGACATTGCCATCGTCCTGGTCCTCCAGATCCACGGTCGCCCCAAACACCACGCGATCGCTCGGCGGGAGCTGGGCCACATCGATCACCTCGGCCGCCGCCAGGCGCGCCTCGATTTCATTGATGCGCCCTTCGATGAAGCCCTGCTGTTCGCGCGCGGCATGGTATTCGGCGTTCTCCGACAGATCGCCGTGCGCGCGCGCATCCGCGATCGCCTTGATCACGCGCGGCCGGTCCACGGTTTTCAGCCGCTTCAGTTCAGCGCGCAGCAGCTCCGCGCCGCGCAGCGTCATGGGGGAGCGCTTCATCCGAGGGCCTCGCGGTGCAGGTCCTGCAGGCTGTTGACCGCCACCTCATCGATATGATCGAGCGCCTCGCAGGTGGCCAGGGCGGCCGCCAGCGTCGTGTAATAGGT
>JANXYA010000377.1 GCA_025350345.1 Gammaproteobacteria bacterium | reverse complement strand
TGCGCGTCAGGCCCTCGAGCGCGCGCGCCATGTCGATGAGCACGCGCACCTCTTCGTCTTGCGCATACAGGCGCTTGAGTTCCGGCTCCCGCTCGAGCGCCTTGTCCAGCGTCATCTCCAGCTCGAAGGGCACGAGCTTGGCGATCCGGTCCACCATGCCATAGGGGTGGCCCAGCACCCGGCCGACATCGCGCACCACCGCCTTGGCCGCCAGCGTGCCGTAGGTGATGATCTGCGAGACGCGTTCAGGGCCGTACTTGGCGGCGACGTATTCGATCACCCGATCGCGTCCGACCATGCAGAAGTCGATGTCGAAATCGGGCAGGGACACGCGCTCGGGATTGAGGAAGCGCTCGAACAGCAGGTCGTAGCGGAGCGGGTCGATGTCGGTGATCCCCAGGGCGTAGGCGACCAGCGAACCGGCGCCGGATCCGCGCCCCGGTCCGACGGGCACGTCGTGGTGCCGCGCCCAGTCGATGAAATCAGCCACGATGAGAAAATAACTGGCGAAACCCATCGGGCAGATGACCTCGAGCTCCGTGGCCAACCGCCGGTGGTACGGCTCCGCCTGCTCCCCGCTGCGCGCAGCGGCCGCGAGGCGGGCGGCGAGTCCCTCCCCGGCCGCGGCGCGCAGGTATTGCTCGGGCGTGTGGCCCACGGGCGCAGGGAAGACCGGCAGGCAGGTCTCGCCCAGGCGCAGCATCAGGCTGCAGCGGCGCGCGATCTGCACGCTGTTGGCGAGCAGCTCGGGCGCCCCGGGAAAAAGCTCCCGCATCTGCTCCGGCGTGCGCAGGAACTGCTGTGTCGTATAGCGGCGCACGCGGGCCGGATCGGCCAGCAAGGCACCCTCCCGGATGCACACGCGCGCCTCGTGCGCCTCGAATTCGCCCGCTTCGAGGAAACGCACGTCATTGGTCGCCACCGCCGCCACGCCGCGCCGTGCGGCGAGCGACAGTGCGGCCGGCACGTAGAGCTCCTCGCCGGGCGCGCCGATCCGCTGCACCTCGAGGTAGTAGCGATCGGCGAACAGGGCCAGCCAGCCATCGAGGGCCTGCTCCGCCTGCGCCGTGCGGCCCTGCAGCAGCAATCGGCCCACATCCCCGCCCTGCGCGCAGGACAGTGCAATGAGTCCGGCCGTCGTCGTGCGCGTCAGCCAGTCCCGATCGATGAGGGGCTGGCCCTTTGACTGTCCCTCGAGCCAGGCGCGGGAGACCAGGCGCGTGAGATTGCGATACCCATCGAGGTCCTGGCACAGGAGCGTCAGGCGCGAGGGACCCTGCGGATCGCTCGCCTCCCGCAGCTGCAGGTCCACGCCGATGATGGGCTGCACGCCGCGCGCGAGGGCCGCGCGATAGAACTTCACCATCGCGAACAGATTGTCCTGGTCGGTCACCGCGACCGCGGGCATGCCCGCCGCGGCCACCGCCTCAACGAGCCCGTCCACGCGCACCACGCTGTCCACCAGCGAGTACTCGGTGTGCAGACGCAGGTGTACGAACTCAGCGCTCATGGGGAGCAGGATCTTACCGGAGCGAAGCTGCGTCGATGAATGGGGCAGGGTCCGAGTCGCTCCAGGGCCGCGACGTGCGAGGCGGTCGGGTAACCGTAGTGCTGGGCGAATCCATAGCCGGGAAAGCGTGCATCGAGCTCGGTCATGTGCGCATCGCGCCAGGTCTTTGCCAGAATCGAGGCGGCACTGATCGCCGGCACCCGATCATCCCCTCCCACCAGGGTCTCGATGCGGCAATCCTCAAAAAGATCAGCAAGCTGCGGTGCTTTGTTCCCGTCGATGATGATGTGAATCGGGCGTACGGCGAGCCCCTGCAGGGCGCGGCGCATCGCCAGCAGGGTCGCCTGCAGGATATTGATCGCGTCGATCTCCGCCGGCAGCGCCAGCCCTAAGCCGAAGGCGAGCGCGCGCTCCCGGATCAGGAGCGCGAGCTGCCTGCGGCGCGGCGGGCTCAGGCGCTTGGAGTCACGCAGGCCGGCGATGGGCCGATCGGCATCGAGGATGACGGCAGCGGCCACGACCGGCCCGGCCAGCGGTCCTCGCCCGGCCTCGTCCACGCCGGCCAGGAGCGAGCTGATCATTTGCCCGCGCCGATGAGCTCGAGCACCGTGTCGGCGGCCTGCGCCGCGCCACCGCAGCGCAGTCCGACATGAATGGCACGGAAGCGCTGTGCGAGCATGGCCCGCCGCGGCTGATCGGCGAGCTGGGCGGCAAGCGCGTCGGCGAGAGCGGGGCCGCTCACGGCTTCCTGGAAGAACTCCGGCACCAGCTTCTCGGCCGCGAGCAGGTTGGGCAGAGAGAAATAGGGCAAGCGCACCATGCGCAGGGCCCGCAGCAGGAATGCGGTCGCGGCTCCCAGCCGGTAGGCCACGACCATGGGGCAACGGCACAGGAGCGCCTCGAGGCTCGCGGTACCGGAGGCCACCAGGGCCACATCGGCGGCCTGCAGCACCAGGCGCGCCTGTCCGTCGAGCAGGCGGATGTGCGGCTCGCCGTGGAGCGGCGCCGTGACCAGGCCTGCCGCCGCCATGCTGGCCGCAAACAGGTCGCGCACCCGCGCCGATGCCATCGGCGCGATGAACTCAAGTCCCGGCAGGCGCGCAGCGAGGAGCTGCGCCGCCGCGATGAAATCCGGACCCAGCCGGCTCACCTCCCCCGCGCGGCTTCCGGGGAGCAGTGCCACCACGATTGCCTGCGGTGCAAGGCCCAGTGCCTGCCGTGCCGCCGCGCGGTCCGGCTCGAGCGGCACCTGGTCGGCGAGCGGGTGGCCGACAAATCGCGCCCGTGCCCCGTGCCGGGCGTAGAACGGAGGTTCAAAGGGCAGCAGGCACAGCACCAGGTCGCAGGCGGCTGCGATCCGCCCCACGCGCCGCTCGCGCCACGCCCAGACCTGCGGGCTCACGTACTGCACGGTCTTCACGCCGCGCTCGCGCAGCTGGCGGGCAAGCCCGAGGTTGAATTCGGGCGCGTCGATGCCGATGAAGGCATCGGGCTGCCAGTCCAGGAACGCTCTTCGCAGGCTCCGGCGCAGGCGCAGGAGTCGCGGCAGGTGAGCGAGGACCTCCACCAGGCCCATGACGGCCAGTTCGTGCGCGTCGGCCAGGGGCTGGGCACCCGCCGCGCGCATCAGCGGGCCGCAGACTCCACGCACTTCAATGCCAGGGCAGCGCGCACGGAGCGAATCGATGAGTGCCGCGCCCAGCTGATCGCCGGAAGTCTCCCCGGCCACGACGGCGAGACGCGGCGCGCGCAGAGGCGAAGCGCTGGGGGGCACCATCCCTTCAGCGTATCAGGCTGCGGGTCGAGCTGGCGATGAACTCGACGAAGGAGCGGATCTCCGGCTGGTTCCCCGCCTGCGCAGTGAGCGCCGTCACCGCTTCGGCCAGCGGCAGGTCGCGCCGATACAGCGTGCGGTAGGCCTCGCGGATGTTGCGAATCTGCGCGGCGCTGAAATCGCGGCGCTTCAGGCCCTCGCTGTTCACCGAATGCGGTTTGGCCGGCTGGCCTACCGCCATCACGTAGGGCGGCACATCGCGTGTCACGGCCGCGTTGTTGGCGATGAAGGCGTGTGCACCGACCTTGCAGAACTGGTGGATCGCGGCCAGGCCGCCCATGATCACCCAATCACCCAGCTGCACGTGACCGCCGAGCGTCGCGCAGTTGGCCATGACGATGCGGCTGCCGAGCCGGCAATCGTGCGCCACATGCGTATAGGCCATGAGCAGGTTGTCATCGCCGATACGCGTGAGGCCCTCGTCGTGTGCCGTGCCGCGATTGACGGTGCAGCACTCCCGGAACACGTTCCGATCGCCGATCTGCAGCCGCGTCGGCTCCCCCTTGTATTTCTTGTCCTGCGGCGCGTGACCAATCGAGGCGAACGGGAAGAACTGGTTGTCCTCACCGATCGTCGTCAGACCGCCGATAACCACATGGGGGCCGATGCGAGTACGCGGCCCGATCCGCACGCCCGGACCGATGACCGAGAAGGGGCCGACCTGGACATCCGCGGCGAGTTCGGCCTTCGGCGAGACCACCGCGTGCGCGTCAATCATGGGCCCGGCTCGCCCGGCGCGGCGTTGGTAATGCCCGGCGCCAGCATCAGTTCAGCGGCGGCGGCCTCGGCGTCATCGACGGTGGCGCGCGTCGACAGGCGCCAGATGCCACGCAGGTTCCGCTCCAGCTTGGCCGTGAGGATGAGCTGATCCCCGGGCACGACTGGCCGGCGAAAACGCGCCTTGTCGATACCGACAAAGTAGAACACCGAATTTTCATCCGGAAAGACCCCCGCCGTGACGAAGGCCAGGACACCGGCGGCCTGCGCCAGGGCCTCGATGATGATCACACCCGGCATCACCGGCCGATGGGGAAAGTGGCCGGGAAAATACGGCTCATTGACCGTGACATTCTTGAGCGCGCGAATGCTCTTGCCGGGCACGCATTCGAGCACGCGGTCGACCAGCAGGAAGGGATAGCGGTGCGGGAGCCGCTTCAGTATGGCGTGGATGTCCAGCTGCACCGGTTCGTTCATCGATTTGGGTCCCCGTTGTTGCCGCGCTCCAGGCGCCTGACCCGCTCGGCCAGGCCATCCAGGCGCTTGAAGCGGCCCACCAGCCGCCGCCACAGCGGCGCCGGCTCGGCGGGAATTCCGCCCGAATAGACACCCGGCTCGCTGATCGAATGCGCCACCATCGACATGCCGGTCACCATCACATCATCGCAGATGTCCAGGTGCCCGACGATACCGACCGCCCCGCCGATCATGCAGCGCGCGCCGATGCGGGTACTGCCCGAAATACCCACGCAGGCGGCGATGACCGTGTGGGCGCCGATGTAGACATTGTGGGCGACCTGGATCTGGTTATCGAGCTTGGCGCCCGCCTCGATCACGGTGTCGCCGATGGCGCCGCGATCGATCGTCGTATTGGCCCCGATCTCGACATCGGCGCCGATGCGCACGCTCCCGAGCTGCGGTACCTTGGTCCAGCCCCCCGCATCCGCTGCAAAACCGAAGCCGTCGGAACCGATCACCACGCCGGGATTAATGCGCACGCGCTCGCCAAGCTGGGCAGCGCCGATCACGGTGACGCCGGAGTGCAGCAGGCAATCAGCCCCAATGCTGACTCCATCGCCGATGAGGCAGCCCGGTCCGATGCGCGTACGCTCTCCCACCAGCGCTCCTGCCCCGATCACCGCCGCGGCGCCAATGCTGGCACTGGCTGGCACGCTCGCAGACGGATCGATCACCGCACTCGAATGGACTCCGGCGGGAAAAGTTGGCCCCGGGTGCAGGAGCGAGGCCATGCGTGCGTAGGTCGCGTACGGATTGGCGCTGATAAGCGCCGCGACGGGGCTGAGCGCGGCGTTCGCCGCATCAATCACGACCACCGTGGCGCGGGTCGCGGCCAGCTGGCCCCGGTAAAGCGGGTTGGCGAGAAATCCCAGGTCACCGGGGCCGGCGCCGGCGAGTGTCGCCACGCGCTCGACGCGCAGCTCCGGGTCGCCACGCAACTCGCAGCCAAAGCGCACCGCCAGCTCGCCCAACGCGAAGCTCATCGGCGACTCCGGCCGATCCGCCCCTACTTGCTGGTCGTCGCGGCCGGCGCGGCCGGCGCGGCCG
>JANXYA010000319.1 GCA_025350345.1 Gammaproteobacteria bacterium | reverse complement strand
GCCAAGCCATTCCGGCGCGCGACGGTCGAGGACCTGATCTGCGAGCACAATCCCGACCTCGAGCGCAGCCGGTTGCGCGAGCTTCCGTACCTGCGCGCCGCCTGCGACCGGCTGGGGCTGGGCTACAAGAGCGCTGACGGTGCCGGCAAGCTCCAGATCGAGATCTTCGGCAAGAGTGCCGAGCCCGCGCTGCTCGATCCGACCTTCGTGTGCGCTTACCCCGCCGAGGTCTCGCCGCTCTCGCGCGCCAACGAGGCGGATCCCTTCCTCACCGATCGCTTCGAGTTCTTCATCGCGGGCCGCGAGCTGGCCAATGGCTTCTCTGAGCTCAACGATCCGGAAGACCAGGCGGCGCGCTTTCGCGCGCAGGTCGCGCGCCTGGAGGCGGGCGATGACGAGGCGATGCACTACGACGCGGACTATATCCGGGCGCTCGAGTACGGCATGCCGCCCACCGCCGGCCTTGGGGTCGGTGTGGATCGCCTCGTGATGCTGCTGACCGATTCCGCCTCGATCCGCGACGTGCTGCTGTTTCCGCAGCTGCGGCCGGAATCCTAAAGGGACCTCCACAGTGGCCATGGGCCCAGCGAGCCAGGCGCCGCGCGCCACGCGGCCGATCGGCGTGTTCGATTCCGGCGTCGGGGGCTTGAGCGTGCTGCGTGCACTGCGCTCGGCGCTGCCGGGAGAGGACTTTCTGTACCTCGGCGACACGGCGCGCCTGCCCTACGGCACCAAGAGCGAGCACACGGTGGTGCGCTACGCGCTGCAGGCGGCGGACGAACTGGTGGGGCGCGAGATCAAGTGCCTGGTCATCGCCTGCAACACGGCCTCGGCCGCGGCGCTCCCGGCGCTGCAGGAGCGCTACGCCGAACTGCCGGTGATCGGTGTGATCGAGCCCGGGGCCCGGGCCGCCTGCGCCGGCTCGGTGAGCGGCCGCATTGCCGTGCTGGGCACCGAGAGCACCGTCCAGGGTGGCGCCTACACGCGCTCGATCCTGCGCCTCCGGCCGGACGCCCAGGTCCTAGGCATCGCCTGCTCCCTGTTCGTTGCCCTGGCCGAGGAGGGCTGGACCGACGGGGCCGTGGCGAGTGCCGCCGCCGCACGCTATCTCACACCGCTCCGCGCGGCAGGGCCCGCAGCGCCCGACATGGTAGTGCTGGCCTGCACGCACTTTCCGGTCCTCGAGCCCGTGATCGCCGCGGCGGTGGGGCCGGGAATGCGCATCGTCGATTCCGCCGCGACGACGGCGGCGGCGGTGCGCACGGAGCTGCAGCGGCGCGGCCTGCTGCACCGGGTGGCGCCGGAGGCAGCACGGCCGGTCGCAAGCAGGGACGCGCCGCGCGGTCGCGTGGACTTTCTGGCCACGGACGGACCGGCGCGATTCGCCAGCGTGGGGAGCCGCTTCCTCGGCGAGCCGATCGCTGCGGATGAGGTGGAGCTGATCGATCTTTGATGAGGATGGACCGATGAGCAAGCTTCGTGTGCACGCCTTCACCCTCTCGCTGGATGGATTCGGCGCCGGTCCCCGCCAGGACATCGACAATCCGCTGGGTGTCGGTGGCCGCACCCTGCACGAATGGGCGTTCGCGACGCGGACGTTCCAGAAAATGTTCGGCGGCGACGGTGGCGATACCGGCATCGACGAGGATTTCGCCGCGGCCGGCTTTGCCAATATCGGCGCCTGGATCATCGGCCGCAACATGTTCGGGCCCATCCGTGGGCCCTGGGCCGATGAGGCCTGGAAGGGCTGGTGGGGCGATGAGCCACCGTATCACGTGCCTGTTTTCGTCCTCACCCATCACCCGCGCGCCACGCTCACGATGGCTGGCGGAACAACCTTTCACTTTGTCACTGACGGCATTGAGCCGGCACTGCGGCGCGCCGTCGAAGCGGCCAACGGGAAAGACGTGAGGCTCGGCGGTGGCGTCGCCACGATCCAGCAATACCTGCGCGCCGGGCTCGTGGATGAGATGCACCTGGCCATCGCGCCGGTCCTGCTCGGGTCCGGTGAACGCCTGTTGGAGGGTCTCGACGCGGTGCAGCTCGGCTATCGCTGCATAAGGCATGTAGCGACGCCCAACGTTACACATGTCGTGCTGGCGAAATCCGCCTAGCACCCAGGCGTGTCGCGTTGCGACGCGTATGCTTTGTGTCCGACGGCGTACACAGTGATTGACCGCGCGCACCATCGCTCGTAGGATCGGCGGCTCTTAAAGGGCCCGCGGAGCGCGGGCGAGCTCGGCTCAACCGGACCCTTTCTCATTCCTCCGCAACAATATCAAGTAAGTAGGGGTAATCCATGATCAAGAAACTTAGCTTTATCGCCTGTGCGGCGACCGCAGGTCTGACGCTTTCAAGCATGGCGGCGCTGGCCGAGGACCATGCGTTCACCGAAGGACCGGTCGTCAACGTGTCCGCGATCCGTACAGAGCCCGGTAAGTTTGACGATTACATGAATTGGCTCGACAAAGTCTGGAAGGCTGAGCAGGAAGCCAGCAAGAAGATGGGTGATGTCCTCAGCTACCGGGTGGTGACGGTCGAGCCGCGCGGCGAGAACGATCCGGATCTGTACCTGGTGATCACCTACAAGAACTGGGCGACGCTCGATGGGGCGACCGCCAAGGCGGACGCCATTTCCAAGCAGACCGAGGGCAGCGTGGAAGCGGCCAACAAGAACAGCATCGATCGCGGCAAGATCCGCCGCGTCCTGGGCTCCTGGACGGGCCAGGAACTGGATCTGAAATAGCGCCGGTCGTTCCCCTTACGGGACGAAGAGCCGGGCCCTGGCCCGGCTTTTTCCGGTGCTCATGCCGCCGCGCTCACCCGAGCTATCCGCGCCTTGCGAGCGCGGGAGGCGCTGCTCGGCGCGAT
>JANXYA010000320.1 GCA_025350345.1 Gammaproteobacteria bacterium | reverse complement strand
GTGGTCCGCCCCGACACCACTGCGGCTCACGAGATCGACCTGCTGGAAGTGGTGCAAGGGCTCCAGGCGCGCGATCTGGCCGCGCCGGTGGTGGTGCGATTCTCCGACATCCTCGCGCACCGGCTCCGCCACCTGCACGATGCCTTCGCCCGCGCCATCGTCGAGAACGAGTATCGCAACCGCTACGCCGCGGTATTCCCGATCAAGGTCAACCAGCAGCGCCTGGTCGTCGACGAAGTGTACCGCTACGGGCGCGAATTCGGCTTCGGCCTGGAGGTGGGTTCCAAGCCGGAACTGCTGGCGGTCATGGCGGTCACCGAATCGGCCAGCGACCGGCTGATCGTCTGCAACGGCTTCAAGGACTCGAGCTACATCGAGGCCGTCATCCTCGCCACCAAGCTCGGGCGCACCATCATCCCGGTGGTCGAGAATTTCGAGGAACTGGCCCTCATCCTGCGCCACGCCACCGCCTACGACGTGCGGCCGCGCATCGGCGTGCGCGTGAAGCTGGCCAGCGAGGGCTCCGGGCGCTGGCGCGACTCGGCCGGCGAGAAATCCAAGTTCGGCCTGTTCGTCACCGAGATCCTGGACCTGCTGGCCACGCTCCGTGCCCACGACATGGCCGACTGCCTCAAGCTGGTGCACTGCCACCCGGGCAGCCAGCTGCAGGACATCCGCCGCGTCAAGGAGGCCATCAACGAGCTGGCGCATGTCTACGCCGAGCTCAAGCGCGCCGGCGCCGGGCTGGAATACATCGACGTCGGCGGCGGCCTCGGCATCGACTACGACGGCACGGGCACCAACTTCGCCTCCTCGATGAACTACACCCTCAACGAGTACGCCAACGACGTCGTCTACCGCGTCGCCAGCGTCTGCAATGCGCGCGGCATCGAGCACCCGATGATCATCAGCGAGTCGGGCCGCGCCATTGCCGCGCACCACAGCGTGCTGATCTTCAACATCCTCGGCAGTTCGCGCCTCGATCGCTTCGTGGTGTCCGCCGAGGAAACGGGCCCGCAGGCCACGGCGCCACCGCAGCCGGTGCGCGACCTGTTCGACGCCTGGCGGACCATCGACGAACGGCGCCTGGTCGAGTGCTACCACGACGCGCAGACTGCGCGCGACCAGGCCCTGCAGATGTTCAACCTGGGATTGCTGTCGCTGGAGCATCGCGGGCTGGTGGAGCGGCTCTACTGGGCCACCTGCGCGCGCATCCGCGATTGCTGCCGCAAGCTCAGCCAGACTCCGGAGGAACTGGAGAACCTGGAGGACGTGCTGTCGGACATCTATTTCTGCAATTTCTCGCTGTTCCAGTCGCTCCCCGACAGCTGGGCGATCGAGCAGGTGTTTCCGATCATGCCGATCCACCGGCTGCACGAGCGCCCGGTGCGCAACGCGGTGCTGGCCGACATCACCTGCGACTCCGACGGCCGGATCGATCGCTTCGTGAGCCGCCGCGAGACCAAGCGCACGCTGGAACTGCACGAACTCATCCCCGGCGAGGACTACTACCTGGCGGCCTTCCTGGTGGGCGCCTACCAGGAGACGCTGGGGGACCTGCACAACCTGTTCGGCGATACCCACGTGGTGCACATCAAGCTGCACGACGAGGGTGGCTGGTGGATCGAGGAAGTGGTCAAGGGCGACACCGCCAACAAGGTGCTCGAGTACATGGAATACGACGTCGCCGAGCTGGCGCCGGCGCTGGCGCGCGATTGCGAGCGCGCGGTGCGCGAGGGGCGCATGACGGTGGCCGAAGGCCAGGCGCTGAAGCGCTTCTACGAACAGGAACTCGACGGCTACGCCTACCTCGAGCCCTGAGGGCCCTGCGCGGTCATTGTCCGCGTGGCCGGCCGGAGGCAAGTTTCCGCCAGTCAACGAGTGGCCGAGTTCGGCTGCGGATTCAGCCGGTCGCTGCACTCAATTAAACGTCGCCTTGACCGCCTGCCTGGTATGCGCATATAATGCGCATACTGGAGGCAAGGCATGAAAGCTGATTTCGATACCTCAGCCCGCAAACGCCCGGTCAATCTGACTCTAAACGAGGACTTGGTTAGCCAAGTCAAATCGATGACCGGCAATCTCTCGAGCGTTGTGGAGTCATTGCTCGCGGAGTTCGTTAGCCGTGAGAAAAGGGAGCGATTGCAAAAGTCAAAGACCGTGGAAGCTGCAGTTGCCGCGTGGAACAAGTTCAATTCCGGATCTGGCTCGATCGCGGACGAATATTCGCCGCTGTAATGCCTCAGTTCGACGTTCACCGGAATTCCGGGAAACACAAGGACGCCATCCCTTTCGTCGTGGTGGTGCAATCCGCTCAGTTCGACAGCTATCGTCGACGAGTGGTAGTACCTCTGGTGCGAACGTCGGCAATTGGAAAGGTAAGCTACGCCGGTTTCAATCCGACCTTCAAGATCCGGGGCATTGCAGTTGTTCTGCATCCTCTGGAGATCGTTTCCGTGGCCGTTGAACAGCTCGGCGAGGTCGTGGGATCGCTGAGCGACGAAAGTCAGTTAATTGTTGCCGCACTGGACGAACTCCTGACACGCGCCTGGAAGTGAAAACGGCGCCGGAAGCCTGCGCTACCACATCTCCTTGAGCTTGGCGTGGATGTCGATGGACTCCTCGCGCGCCTCATTGAGCCCGGTATCGCCGCTCTGCGTGCCGTGGAAGGCCGACTGCTCGCAGCACTTGAGCACCTTCTCGGTGATGAAGCGGCTGCGCGCGCCGTAGACGTGCGCGTCGCCCGTCTTGGGCTGCTGGGTGAGCGGGAACTTGAGCGGCGCGCACAGCGCCAGTTCGTTGCGTGCGCGGGTCATGGCCACGTACAGGAGCCGGCGCTCCTCATCGACGAGCTCGGCGCGGCCGGTCGCGAATTCCGACGGGAAGCTGCCGTCGACCACGTTGAGCACGAACACGGTGTCCCATTCCATGCCCTTGGCCGAATGGACCGTCGAGAGCACCAGGTAATCCTCGTCGTGGACCGGCGCACCGGCCAGATCGCCCGTCGCGTTGGGCGGGTCGAGGGCGAGCTCGGTGATGAAGCGCTCGCGCGAGGGGAACTGCCCGGAGAGCTGCTCCAGCTGGTCCAGGTCGCCCAGTCGCGTGTGGGTCTGCTCGTATTGCCGTTCGAGATGCGGCTGGTACCAGTCGCGCACCAGGCGAACCTGCCCGGGCCAGGGGCGCTGCGGCTCGGTCAGTGCCGTCAGCAGCTTGGACAGCCGCGGCAGATCCTGCAGCGCCGCCGCGGGCTTCTGCACCTTGGCAATCGCGGCGAAGCTGCCACCGCTCTGTTCGAGCTCGGCCACGATGCGCTGGGCATTCGACGGCCCCATGCCCGGGAGCAGCTGCAGCACGCGAAAGGCCGCCATCGTATTGCGCGGATTATCGGCCCAGCGCAGTACGCTGAGCATGTCCTTGACGTGCGCGGCTTCCAGGAATTTCAGTCCACCGTACTTGACGAAGGGGATGCGCCGACGGAGCAGTTCGACCTCGAGCACGTCGCTGGCACTCGCATTGCGGAACAGCACCGCCTGGCGGCGCAGCAGCACGCCCGCTTCGCGGCGCTTGAGCACCTGGCCGCAGACGTATTCCGCCTGCGACTGCAGTTCGTCCGTGGTCACGAATTGCGGCCTGCCGCCCGCTCCGCGCACCGAGAGCAGGTGCTTGCGATGCTGGCGCGGCGCGTCGCTCATGAGTGCGTTGGCGGCATCCAGGAGCGGCTGGGTGGCCCGGTAGTTCTGCGCCAGCGTCACGATCTCCGCGCGCGGCGTGTACTGCTCCGGGAAGCCAAGAATATTTTCCACCAGGGCGCCGCGGAAGGAATAGATCGACTGTGCGTCGTCCCCGACCACGGTCACGCCGGCGCCGCCGGGGCGCAGGCCGCGCAGGATCTCGCCCTGCAGCCGGTTCGTGTCCTGGTACTCATCGACCAGGATGTGATCGAAATTCGCGCTCACGTGCTGCGCCAGCCGGGGCTCGTTCATCATCGCGTGCCAGTAGACCAGCAGGTCGTCGTAATCGAGCAGCCCGTATTTCTGCTTGCGCTCCACGTAGGTGCGGCACAGCTTCCCCAGATCAGGCTCCCAGCCCAGGCACCAGGAAAATTGCTGTTCGAGCGTCTCGCGCAGGCTCTTCTGCGTATTGATGCGCCAGGAATAGATCGCCAGGCAGGTGTCCTTGCGCGGAAAGCGCTGGTACTGCTCGGTCAGCCCCAGTTCCTGGCGCAGATTGTCGAACAGGTCCGCCGAATCGCCCCGGTCGATGACGGTAAAGCCCGGTTCGAGCTTCAGGTGACGGCCGTAATGTCGCAGCAGGCGATTGCCGATGGAGTGAAAGGTGCCGGCCCAGTTCAGGCGCTGCAGCATGGCCTGCGCCTTGTTGCCCAGCGTGTCATCGAGCGCCTGGCGCAGGATGTCGTGCGCACGCCGGCGCATCTCGCCGGCGGCGCGGCGCGTGAAGGTCAGCAGCAGGATACGCGCCGGATCAACCCCGTTCATGACCAGCCAGGCCACCCGGTGCGCGATGGTGCTGGTCTTGCCGGTGCCGGCTCCCGCCACTACGAGGAGCGGCCCGGCCCGCACGCCCTTGCCGTCAGGCAGCGGCTGGCCAAAGGTCGCGGCCTTGCGCTGCGGAGCATTCAGTGTTGCGAGTGGGTCGGCGGCCGGCATAGAGTGAATATATATGAACAACGATACCATGAGCACCCGCGGCGTACTGGCGCGCATGCTGGCCGCGCAGGCGCTGGTGCAGCTCACAGTGAACCCCAGCGGCCACTCCTACTTCCACTGGGTCGCGGGAAACTTCCCGCACCTGTCAGCGCTGCAGGCGGTGAGCGGCCTGCTGCTGCTGATCGGCTGGGTGATCTTCGCCACCGCGACGCTGCGCTCGCTGGGCTGGCTCGGCATGGCTCTGATCGTGGCGCTGTTCGCGGCGCTGATCTGGCTGGCCGTGAGTCAGGGTTGGCTGAAGCTCACCGCCGGCTCGGCCTGGTCCTGGCTCGCGCTGTTCATCACCGGAATTGTCCTGGGGATTGGCATGTGCTGGTCCTTCGTGCGGCGGCGCCTCTCGGGACAGGCTGACGTGGACGAAGTGCACGGCCGCTGAAATCCGCGCCCCTGCCCACCTGCGCCCCTGCCCATCGGAACAGCAGGAAAGCGCGGCTTTCTACCGGGTTTCCCGCAGGGATTATGACCGTGCAGCGGCATTTTCTGCTGAAAGTGTGCGCCGGTTCATGGCCCGGGGCCCCTGAAATGTGAAAATGGGCCGCGAAGCTACACAACCCGCCGGGATACAGCGGGTCCAAGTAGCTCAGATGGGAAGACCTTTAATGAGGACGATGATGAGCAGCAGTGAATCAACCGCCAGCACCGGACGCTTCGAGCTGATCCTCGAGGAACACGCCGTGCCGGAGAAAGTCGGCGGCGGCTACGACCCTTACGAAACCTTCCCCGGCGTGCGGACGCCGGGGTCCACCACCAAGCAGGCCGATCTGCGCCGGCTCTCGGAGTGGGTTCGCCTGCGCCGCCAGGTCTCGCAGCTCAAAAGATCCGATAGTTAGCGCCGCCCCGCGGCGCCGTCAGGCCAGGCACTCGATGTGCCGCAACTTCATCGCGTTGGACAGCCGGTAGAAGCGCCGCAATTCCGCCATGGCCCGGGCCTGCGCCTGCGCGCCGGCGGGCCGCAGCAATCGGCCGAGGCGGCGGCAAAAAC
>JANXYA010000229.1 GCA_025350345.1 Gammaproteobacteria bacterium | reverse complement strand
TGTGGCACGGCGCGAACTGGACCTTCGTGGTCTGGGGCGGGTTGCATGGTTTGTATCTCTCGGCCGAGCGGGTCTTGCGCGAGCGCTTCGCGGGCTACCGGCCCGGGCCTCTGGCGACCATCGCGCTCGGACTGCTGACGTGGATGCTCGTCAATGTGACCTGGGTATTCTTCCGCGCCAAGAGTTTCGGTGCGGCCTGGCAGGTGCTGCGCGGCATGTCCGGGCAGAATGGCGCGGCCAAGCCGATCCTCGACACGGTATTTCTCGTCGTGGTGCCGCTGGTCGTGACCGGCATCGTCCTCAGCCACTGGCTGATGCGCAACCGCACGCTCGAATCGGTCCTGGCACGCGCGCACCCGGCGCTCATCGCCGCCGCCTGGGGCCTCATGATCTTCTTCATCATCATCTCGCAGGGCACGGGCAATGCCTTCATCTACTTCCAGTTCTGAGCACAACCGGACACCGCAGGCGCTGGCGAAGCGGCTGACTGCGGCCGACCGTCCGGGTATCGCGCAGCCCGTGCCGGAGCGCCCGGTTCCGGATCAGCCCTGGGGAAAAATGCTGCTCGCTGCAACAGTGCTCGTGCTGTTGCTCGGCGGCGGGTGGGAGTGGTACTGGCGCGACTATGGCGTGACGCCGAGCTATCGCGATGACAGCGCCCTGTGGGCCATTCAGCGGCGGCGGGTCGACACGACCGGGCAGGATGCCACCGTGCTTGTGGCGTCCTCGCGCACCTTCTTCGACGTCCAGCTGCCGGTCTGGGAGCGTCTGTCGGGGCGGCGGCCGATCCAACTGGCGATCGTCGGCACTTCGCCAATGTTCGCCCTCGAGGACCTCGCCGACGACCGCAATTTTCACGGACGCGTATTGGTCGGCGTCGCGCCGGATTTGTTCTTCGGGGGCTACGAGTATCACGGCGGGGTGCGGTGGCTGAAGTATTTCAAGCACGAATCGCCTTCGGACCGCGTCGGCAAGTGGCTCTCGATGCATCTCGTGGAACCGTATTTCGCTTTCTACGATCCCGACTTCGCGCTGTTCACCGTGATCAAGCGACAGGCCTGGCCGCTGCGCCCCGGCCGCGAGGCCTCCACCAACGTGCGCAAGCTCGGCAACACCGGGGCGGACCGCAGCAACCGCATGTGGAGCAAGCTCGAGACCGATCCGGGCTATCGCGCGCTGGCGCGGCGGATCTGGGACCAGGATTTCCACGACCCGCCGCCTACGCCGGCCCAGGCGGCCGAGAATCAGCGCACGCTCGACAAGCAGATCGCACGCGCCGTGGCGGCGGTCGCGAAGCTTAAGGTGCGCGGCGTGCCGGTGCTGTTCCTGCGCGAGCCCAGCGCGGACAACTATCTGGCTTACGAGCAGCGCGTGTTACCGCGGGCGAGCAGCTGGGACGTGCTGCTGGCCAGGACCGGCGCGCCCGGCATTTACTTCGAGGACTACCCGGAGCTGCAGGGCTACGAGCTGCCGGAGTGGTCGCACATGACCGGGGCGGAAGCGGACCGCTTTACCGCTGCGCTCTACGCGCTCATCGATAGCCAGTACGGCCGCCCGCAGGGTGTGCGCTGGTAGTCGCCCTAGTCCTCGACGCGGATCACCAGCGAGTCGATCTCGGCGGCCTGCAGCTGCTGGCGCACGCGATTGAGCTGCGCGAGGTCCTTGATCGGCCCGATGCGGATGCGGAACCAGACGTCCGCGTCGAGCGCCACGCGCTGCACGTTGGCGCTGATGTTCTGGCGCGCGAGCCGCGCCTGGACGCGCTCGGCATCGGCTTCGTTGCGATAGGAGCCGGCCTGCAGGAAATAGGTGCCGGGGCGCTCGACGCGCGCGGCGGGATCGACGTGCGCGCCGTGTTCCTTCTCCGGTACCACCACCTCGAACTTCGGCAGCCCCTCGTAGAAATCGTAGCCGCCGGTGGCGCCATCGGCACCGTCGCGCGCCGCATCGGCGCCGGCCGCTGCGCCGACACCGGCGTTGTCCACCGCCCGCGGCGCGGCGTGCTGCGGCGTGGGCACGGGTTCCCCGGCAGCCGGGCTGGCGCGGTGATCGCCGACATAGACGATGAGTGCGACCAGCAATCCGCCCGCCAGGCCCAGCCCCAGGTCGCGCAGCCGCGCCAGATTGAGGCCGCCGCGCCGCACGCTCTTGTAATCGCGCGCGGTGAGCCGGCGATTGCTCACATGGTCTCCGGCGCGCTGGCGCCCAGGAGCCCCAGTCCGTTGCGCAGCACCTGCTGCGTGGCCAGTGCGAGGGCCAGGCGCGCGTTGCGGATGGCGTCATCCTCGACGATGAACTGCGCGGCGTTGTACCAGGTGTGAAAAGCCTGGGCGAGATCGCGCAGGAAGTGCACCAGCAGGTGCGGCGCGCGGCTCGCGGCCGCCTGGGCGATCAGTTCCGGGTAGCGGCTGATCGCCGTGAGCACGGCGGCTTCATGCGCTCCGTCGAGCGCCCCCAGGTTGGCCAGCGCGACGGCCGCGTCGTACTGCAGGCCGCGTGCGGCGAGCTGCTTCATCACGCTGGCGACGCGCGCGTGCGCGTACTGCAGGTAGTAGACCGGATTGTCGTTGCTGCGCGACTTGGCGAGCTCGAGGTCGAAATCGAGGTGCTGCTCGTGGCTGCGCATCAGGAAGAACAGCCGGCAGGCGTCGTTGCCCACTTCCTCGCGCAGCTGGCGGAGCGTGACGAACTGGCCGTCACGCTTGCCCATCGGCACCTTCTCGCCGCCGCGATACAGGCTGACGAACTGCATCAGGCACACTTCCAGGCAATCGCCCGGCGCGCCCAGTGCCACCAGCCCGGCGCGCATGCGCGCGATGTAGCCGTGATGATCGGCGCCCCACACGTCGATGAGCCGCGCGTAGCCGCGCGCGCGCTTGTCCAGGTGATAGGCCAGGTCGGGCGCGAAATAGGTCTGTTGCCCGTTGGCGCGCACCAGCACGCGGTCTTCCGTATCGCCGAAGGCGCTGCTGCGCAGCCACAGCGCGCCTTCCTGCGTGTAGGTCTGCTGCTGCGCAGCCAGGCGCCCGAGCATGCAATCCACCGCGCCGGAGCGTGCCAGCGCCCGCTCGGAAGTCCATTGCTCGAACTCGACACCGTAGGCGGCGAGGTCCTCGCGGATATCGGCCAGCATCGCGGCCAGCGCGAGTTCCAGCACCTCCTCGTAGGCCGCCGCGCCCACCAGCTCGCGCATGCGCGCAATCAGCGCATCGATGTACAACTCTTTCTTCTTGCCGGCGGTGGCCTCGGCTTCACCCTCCGAGGCGTCCGGGGGTAGTCCGGCGAGCACGGCGGCCGCCGGGCGCTGCAGCGCCGCGCCGCACGCCACCGCAAGGCGCGTGGCGATGCCCTGCACGTAGCCGGCGCGATACCCGTTGACCGGAAAGGGCAGCCCGATGCCGCCGGCCTGCAGGTAGCGCACCCACACGCTCACGGTGAGGATGTCGACCTGGCGGCCGGCATCGTTGATGTAGTACTCGCGATGGACGTCGTGGCCCGTGGCCTGCAGGAGCTTGGCGAGCGTCGCGCCGTAGGTCGCCTGGCGGCCGTGGCCGACGTGCAGCGGTCCGGTGGGGTTGGCGGACACGAATTCGACGAGCACGCGCGCGCCGGCGCCCGCCTGGCTGGTGCCGTAGCGCTCGCCCTGCTCGAACACGCGCGGCAGTGCGTCACGCTGCGCGTCCCCGGCGAGGTACAGGTTGATGAATCCAGCGCCGGCCACCTCGGCGCGCGCCAGCAGCGGGCTGCGCGGGAGCGCCGCGACGATGGCCGCGGCCAACTCAGTGGGCTTGCGGCCGGCGCTCTTCGCCAGTCGCAGCGCGATGTTGCAGGCGAAATCGCCGTGCTGCGCGTCACGCGTGCGCTCCACCACGATGGCGCTGCGCTCGACGGGCGTGTGCAGCAGCGTTCCCTGGAGGCTCTCCAGCGCCCGTGCCAGCAGGTCTTCAAGTTCGGTCTTCAAGTCAGGACGCCATCCGGGGCTGAGGGCATGAGCGGGTAGTGCGGCAGCAACGTCTCCGGTCGCGCAGTCTACTCAAAAAGCGGCATTCACTGGATATCCAGCGGATCGACGTCGATCGCCCAGCGTACCCGCCGCGCCTCGGGCAGGCGCTCGACGAGCTCCAGCCAGGCATCGAGGAAGCGCTGCAGTTCGCCGCGCCCGGCATGCTCGACCAGGAGCTGCGCATGATGGCGCCCGGCGCGGCGGGCCATCGCGGCGCTCACGGGCCCGAGGAGCCGCACCGGCGGCCGATCCCCGGCGCACTCGCGTGCGGCACGCAGGAAGCTCATCGCCTCGGCGGCAGTGCGCGCCGAGGCGCGCAGCAGGGCGAGGCGGCTGAAAGGCGGCCAGCGGGCGGCTGCGCGTTCGGTGAGCGCGCCGGCGGCGAAGGCCTCGTAGCCGCCGCTGATTAGACTTTGCAGCAGCGGGTGCTCGGGATATTCCGTCTGGATCAGCACCTCGCCGGCGCGCGCGCCCCGGCCCGCGCGCCCGGCCACTTGCACGATCGTCTGCGCCAGGCGCTCGGCCGCGCGAAAATCGGTGCTGAACAGGCCCTGGTCTGCGTTGATCACGGCGACCAGCGACACGCCCGGAAAATGATGTCCCTTGGTCACCATCTGGGTGCCGACGAGAATCCGCGCCGAGCCATCGAGCAGCGCGTTCATCACCGCCTCGATGTCCGCGGCGCCGCGCGCCGTGTCGCGATCGAGCCGCAGGAGCGGCGCGTCCGGAAACATCGCCGCCAGCGTCTCGGCGATGCGCTCGGTGCCCTGGCCCACCGGTTTGACCGTAAAGCCGCAGCGCCCGCAGCGTGTCGGGAGCGGTGCCGTGGCGCCGCACCAGTGACAGCGCAGTTGTGCCGCCTCGCGATGCACGGTCAGCCGTGCGTCGCAGGCGCTGCAGGGTGCGATCCAGCCGCAGCTCGTGCACAGCAGCGTCGGCGCGTAGCCGCGCCGGTTCAGGTACACCAGCACCTGGCCGTCCGCGGCGAGGTGGCGGGCGATGGCCTGCGTCACCGGCCCGGCCAGTCCCTGGTGCACCGCGTGCGCGCGCAGATCGATCAGCGCCAGGCGCGGGGCGAGCGCCTGGTCGGCGCGCCGCGGCAGGGGCAGCTGATGGTACCGGCCGAGCTGCACGTTCTGGAGCGATTCGAGCGCCGGGGTGGCCGAGCCGAGCACGACCGGCACGGCGGCCTGCTGCGCGCGGCGCACCGCCAGGTCGCGCGCCGAATAGCGACAGCCCCCTTCCTGCTGCTTGTAGGAACTGTCGTGCTCCTCATCGACCGTGATCAGCCCGAGCTGCGGGATCGGTGCGAAAACGGCGGAACGCGTGCCGATCACGACACGCGCGCGTCCGGCCCGGGCATCGCGCCAGGCGCTGAGCCGCTCGCCGTCGCTCAGGGCCGAATGCAGCACCGCCATGCGCACCGGGAGGCGGGCGCGAAAACGCTCGAGCAGCTGCGGGGTGAGGCCGATCTCGGGCACCAGCACCAGCGCGTTCGCGCCGCGCTCGAGGCAGCGCGCGACGGCGCGCAGGTAGACCTCGGTCTTGCCGCTCCCGGTCGCGCCCTGCAGCAGAAAGGCGCCATAGCGCCCGGCCGCAGCGTCGATGGCTTCGAGCGCCTGCAACTGCGCCGCGCTCAGGTCCGGCGCGGCAGCCAGCGCGGTGCGGCGCGGCGAGGCCGCGGGGGTTGCGAGAGGCGCGAGCTGCGCGGATTCGCCGGCAGCGCGCACCGTGAGCGCGCTCCAGCCGCGCTTGGCGAGGGCGCGTGCGGCGGGCCGCCACAGTGGCGCCTGGAGCTCGAGTTGCGCGGCACTGATGCCCGTCGGGAGGCCCGCCAGCAGCAGCAGCAGCTCACGCTGCCGCGGCGCGCGGCGCGGTTCACCGTCTTGGCTCGCAGTCACTCCTGCGGCCGTGATCTCGAGCCACTCTTCCTGTGCGAGTGCGCTGTGCCCGTCCCGCAACGCGACCGGGAGGGCCGCGGCAATCACCTCTCCGGGTGGATGGTGGTAATAACTGGCCGTCCACTGCAGCAGCTCGAGCAGGGCCGCATCGAGGAGCGGTTCGGGATCCAGCAGCGCGGCTATCGCGCGCAGGCGGTTGCCGGCCAGCAGCGAGCCCGGCGCGTGCGCGACGATGACGCCAACGGCGGATCTTGCCCCAAAAGGCACGCGCACCCGTGCCCCGGCCGGCAGGTCCTGCGCGCGCTGGCCTGGGGGCGGCAGGTAATCGAGCAGCGTGCGCAGCGGGCAGTCCACGGCGACCCGAAGAACACCGGCGGAGCTGGGCTTCGCTCCGCTCATCGATCGCCGTCGTGTGGATAAGTCTGTGGACGGATTACGTTCCCGGGCGCCCAGGGCGACGGTTTCAGCGCCCGGGGCTGTCGGCCGAGCGGGCTGGGCCATCTAGAATTAGTTATAAAAATCATGTCGTTATGAATTTTCCGGCCCTGCCGCGCACGGGCGCAAGCCCCGTGCTTGGCAATCGACCTGCACGGTGGCGTCTAAGTGGATGATTCTGGCGCAAACTCTGTTTGACGGATTTCGCTGTCAACCGTCGGCCTTTGGCGACGTTGATTTCATTAGCCATGCACGCCTTTGCTACATTGCCGGCCGCTACCGTGAGATTCCCTTCGCTAGGGGCCACCGACTTGCCGGCATCGAGTTCGACCGACACCCGCGCCCTGGATCACTTCCTGGCCAGCGTTGAGCGCAAGGCCTTCAGGATCGCACAGATCGCGCTGCGTCACGAAGACGACGCGCTCGATGCGGTCCAGGATGCGATGCTGCGGTTGGTGCGCAGTTACGCCCATCGCCCGCGCGAGGAATGGCCGCCGCTGTTCTATCGCATTCTCGAGAACTGCATCCGCGATCTGCAACGCCGCCGCGCCGTGCGCGCCCGCGTGATGGCCTGGATACCCTGGTCGACCCAGGAAGAGGCCGACGCGACTGCGGACCCGCTGGAGCAGTTGCCCGATCCGGCGCCCAGTCCGGCCGTGCTGGTCCAGACCGATGAGACCCTGCAGGCCCTCGAGGTGCAACTCGCGGCGCTCCCGGCGCGCCAGCGGCAGGCGTTCCTGCTGCGCAGTCTGGAGGGCCTGGACGTGGCGGAGACCGCCAAGGCCATGGGCTGTTCCGCCGGCAGCGTCAAGACCCATTATTTCAGGGCCGTGCAAGCACTGCGGTCCGCACTGGGGGAGTTCTGGTCGTGAACGAGATGGATAATAAAAATGAAGAATTCGCGCGCCGCGCCCGTGCCCTGCTCGAGGGGAGCGTCGAGGGCTTGAGCGCGCATACGCGCTCGCGCCTGACCCGCGCGCGCCACGCCGCGCTCGAGCAGCGCGGGTCGCTGGCCGGCTGGCGCTCCGGAGTGGTTGCTGCCGCGTGGCGGAACTGGCTGCCCGCGGGCGCTGTGGCCGGAGCGGTGCTGGCTGTGCTGCTGCTGGTGGGCCGCCTGCCGGCGCCCGAGCTACAGCAGGCCAGCGTGACCAGCGGCGAGGATCTGGAATTGCTCGCCGACCGCGACGGGCTCGCCCTCGCGCAGGACCAGGCTGCACAGGAAGGCGAAGTCGACTACGAATTCTACGACTGGGCCGTGAACTCGGCGCAGGACAGCAGCGGCGAGCTGGGTTCGTGAAGGCGCAGTGGTACGCCATCGGCCTGATTTGCGGTGGCGTCTGCATCGCACCGGCGTTGCGTGCCGCGGATGCGGCGGCGGACGCCGACCTGCTGGAATACCTGGGCTCGCTCGATTCCACTGAAGAGGGTTGGCACGATTACCTGGCCGACCACGGCGTTCAAGAGGGCGAAGCGTGGCAGCGCGCGCACCCGGCTCCTACAAATCCGGGCGGTGCTCGCGACGCCGCCCATCCCGCAACGGCGCCCGACAAGGTGAATCACCCATGAAACGCTCTCCCGCATGGTTGCTCTGCGGGCTCCTGTGCCTGCCACTGCTCGTGCCTGTGGCGCGAGCTGCGGAATCACCGGACGCTGTACCCAATGCAGCCGCGCCAGGCACGCCGTCCGCGCCGCTCGCCTGGAACTCGTTGTCGCCTGCGCAGCAGGAACTGCTCAAGCGCCATGCCAGCGACTGGGACACCCTGCCGCCGCAGCGCCAGCACGCGCTGGCGAGCGGTGCCGGGCGATGGCTCGGCATGGACACGGAGCAGCGGGCCCAGGCGCGCGATCGATTTCAGACCTGGCAGAAACTGCCCGAAGCGCGCCGGGAGCTGATCCGGCGCCGCTGGGAGCGCTTCCAGCAGCTCGACCCGCAAGCCCAGGAACTGATCCGCCAGAATTTCCGCGCCTTCGCGCGCCTGCCGCCCTGGAAGCGCCAGCAGTTGCGCCGGCGCTGGCTGGCCGCCACGCCGGCGGAACGCCAGCGCATGCTCAATCGCATGCGCGAACGCCGCGAGCGGCCCTAGGACCGGCGCCCGCCGGCGCGCATCCACCGGCCAGGCCCGCCGCGCCGCCTCATGCCCACAGTGGCTCATGAGGCGGGCGGCGCGCTTCAGGCCCGCTCACACTCCCGCGCGCGTGATGGCGTTCGTGCGGTGCTCATGATAGGCGGTGAGCGACGGGTTGTTGACGCGGGCGACGGCCGTGGCAATCGCCTTTTCGTAACAGTCGCGCTGCATGGCCGATCCGGCACCTGAGCTGCAGACTTGTGCGGCCGCGTGACGGATGCGCGCGTACAGCGCCGCGACATCGCCCGTTTGGTCCAGCTTCAGATCGTTGAAGCGAACCACCTTGGACGAGGTGATCGCTGAGTTGGGTGAATCGCTGTAGGCGGCGCTGGCGATCGCAGGCGCGAAAGCCGCGGCGGCACCAATCAGCATGAGCGGGGCAAGTGTTTTCAAAACGGCAGGGTGAAACATATCGGCCTCCTTCGCTTGGGGCAGCGGTTAAGAACGGGTGCTGTGGCAGCAGCGAAATTTCCTGCTGCCTCCCCTTTGATACTCGCGGGCGGCGGAATGGTTGCAAGCGCCCGACCGATAGTCGGCGCGCACGCGGCGGAGCTCAGACGGCCTTGACCGCCTGGATGAGCTGGCTGACGGCGGCCTGGCCGTCGCCGTAGAGCATGCGCGTGTTGTCGAGATAGAACAGGGCGTTCTCGATGCCGGAGAAACCCGCGCCCTGGCCGCGCTTGATGACGATGACGTTCTTCGCCTTGTCGGCGTTCAGGATCGGCATGCCGTAGATCGGGCTCGACTTGTCGTTGCGCGCCACCGGATTCACGACATCGTTCGCGCCGATGATGAGCGCCACATCGGCGGTCTCGAATTCCGCATTGATCTCGTCCAGATCGGCGATCAGGTCGTAGGGCACGCCGGCTTCCGCCAGCAGCACGTTCATGTGTCCGGGCATGCGGCCGGCCACCGGATGGATCGCGAAGCGCACCAGCACGCCGCGATCAATCAGCAGCTGGCACAGCTCCCACACCTTGTGCTGCGCCTGCGCGACGGCCATGCCGTAGCCGGGCACCACGATCACTTTCTGCGCGAAGGCCATCATCACGCCGACGTCGGCCGCCTCGATCGGTTTCATGTTGCCGGTGACCCCGGCGCCGCCGCTGGCGGCGCCGCCGGTGTCGCCGAAGCCCGAGAACAGCACGTTGCCGAGCGAGCGGTTCATGGCGCGGGCCATCAGCTGCGTGAGCAGGGTGCCGGCCGAACCGACCACCGTGCCGGCGATGATCATCGCGGCGTTGCCGAGCACGAATCCCTCGAAGGCCACCGCGAGTCCGGTGAGCGCGTTGTAGAGGGAGATCACCACCGGCATGTCGGCGCCGCCGATTGGCAGCGTCATGGTCACGCCGAGGAGCAGCGCCAGGGCGAAGATCCCCGTGACGTGAAACACGTCCATGGAGTAGCCGGTGGCGACGACTCCGCCGGTGAACAGTGCCGCGGCCAGGATCACCAGGTTCAGGATCTGCTGGCCGTTGAAGCGGTAGGACTTCTTGATCAGTCCCTGGAGCTTGCCGAAGGCGATGAGGCTGCCGCTGAAGGAGACCGCGCCGATGATGCCGCCGACCACGGCGAGCGTGCCCACGGTCCGCGACAGCGCCTCGCCGCGGTAGAGCTCGACGGCGGCGATGGCCGCGGCCGCACCGCCCCCCATGCCGTTGTAGAGCGCGATCATCTGCGGCATGTTGGTCATCGCCACGCGCTTGCCGCTGACCCAGGCGAAGGAGGCGCCCACCACGATGGCCCCGAGGATCAGCGGATAGTTGCCCATGCCCGGGTACAGCAGCGTGAAGATCGTCGCCACCAGCATGCCGGCGCCGGCCCAGACGATGCCGCTGCGCGCCGTGACCGGCGAGCTCATGCGCTTCAGGCCCATGATGAACAGGAACGCGGTGAGGAAGTAACTCGCCTGGATCAGCAGCAGCCGCGCCTCATCGCCAGAGACGGCGCTCATCAATGCGCTCCCGGCCGCTTCTTCGCGCCGCTGGACTTGAACATCTCCAGCATGCGCTCGGTCACGACGTAGCCGCCCGCGGCATTGCCGGCGGCGAGCACGACGCCGACGATGCCGATGACCTTCTCGAGCCCGGTGGTCGCGTTCCCCAGCGCGACCATCGCGCCGACCAGCACGATGCCGTGCACGAAATTGGAACCCGACATCAGCGGCGTGTGCAGGATTACCGGCACCTTGGCGATGACCTCGTAGCCGGTGAACGCGGCCAGCATGAAAATATACAGTGCGACGATGCCGGTCATGTTGCCTCTGCCGCCTTGCGTGTGGCTTCGTGTTTGATGGCGCCGTCGTGCGTCAGGCACGATTGCGCGAAGACTTCATCCTGCCAGTCGATGCTGAGCGCGCCGGACTTGTCGAGCGCGGGCTTCAGGAAGTTGAGGAGATTGCGCGCGTACATCTCGCTGGCGTGATAGGCGAGCTGCGCGGGCAGGTTGACCGGGCCGATGATCTTCACGCCGTTGTGGAGCACGGTCTCACCGGCGCGGGTCAGCTCGCAGTTGCCGCCGGACTCGGCGGGAATGTCGACGATCACGGCG
>JANXYA010000225.1 GCA_025350345.1 Gammaproteobacteria bacterium | reverse complement strand
GCACGAGGTCGGCCTCGAGCATCATTCCGTTGCGGTCAAAGGCCCGCAGGGACAACAAGCGAATCCGCAGGAGTTGGGGAATCTCGTTGATCTCCAGCCGTGCGTCGGTCGCGCCCTGGCGCACGAAGATCGCGTGGCTGGAGCGGTAGGGACTCGCGACCGGCAGGTGCTCGTAGTTGAGCAGCAGGACGCTCTCGCCCAGCGCGGCGTCGCGCAGGCTGACGCGGCAGGGGAATCCGGGCTGCCGGTCCGCGACCCTGCGAATGACACCGCGCGCCGCCAGCTCTTCACGGCTGAGTGCGAACAGGGGCGCGAAGCGGGACGAGGGCAGTCCTGTAATCCGGAAGTCCATGCATGAATCCTCATCGCCCTTCGGTGTGGGACGATTGTCCGGATTGCGCTGCCGGCCGCTATCCGAATCTTGCTCTCAAATCCCCAAAGCCTCGTTTATGATCCCCGGCCATCGCGGCGAGACCAGTCGAGCCTGAAGGAGTTTCTGCCATGCGCACTGCGGTAGTCCCGGCCTTGATCCTCTTAGCGATGGCCTGGACGCCGGGCCCGGCCGCCGCCGCCCCGCCGCTCGAGGCGCCAGCTGCCGTGGCGCTGGATGTGAAAGTCGCCGCTGGATTCGCCGCCCTGGCGCTCAAGTGCCTGCACACGGAATATCCCAGCCACATCAGCCATTCGATGGCCAGCGATGCGGATGCGCAACCTCCGCATCGGCTGACGCCGGCCTTCTACGGCTGCTATGACTGGCACTCGGACGTGCACGGCCACTGGTTGCTGGTGCGCCTGGTGCGATTGTTTCCGGAGGCGCCCTTCGCCGCCGCGGCACGCATCGAATTGGCCCGCAGCTTCACGCCAGAGAACATGGCGGGCGAAGCCGCCTACCTCAGGCGCGAGGACCGTGCTTCCTTCGAGCGCCCGTACGGGCTGGCCTGGCTGCTGCAACTGTCGGCGGAGCTGCGCGAGTGGCCGGATCCGCAGGCGCAGCTGTGGTCCAACGCCCTGCAACCCCTGGAAGCCGAGGCCGCCGCGCGCATCAAGGGCTGGCTGCCGAAGCTCCACTATCCGATCCGGATCGGCGAGCACGACCAGACCGCCTTCTCCTTCGGCCTGATCTGGGACTGGGCCGGCATCGCCGGCGACACCCAGATGCGCTCCTTGCTCGCGGATGCCGCACGGCGGTTTTATCTCAGGGACCGCGACTGCCCCCTGGGCTACGAGCCTTCCGGCGAGGACTTCCTCTCCCCCTGCCTGGCGGAAGCGGATTTCATGCGCCGTGTGCTCGGCACGGAGGAATTCAGCCACTGGCTGTCGAACTTCCTGCCCGGACTTTCCCGTCCCTCCGACGGTGGGTGGCTGCAACCGGCCATCGTGACCGATCGGGCCGATCCCAAGCTCGCGCACATCGACGGCCTGAACCTGAGTCGCGCCTGGATGCTCGAAGGCATCGCCCACGGACTGGCGCGCGGGGATCGGCGCATCGCGCTCCTGATGAACGCCGCCGCGCAGCACCGGCAAGCCGCCTTACCCGCCGTGACGGGCGAGCATTACGAGGGCGGCCACTGGCTGGGCACCTACGCGGTGTACCTGACGAGCCAGGCGGGCCTCCGCTAGCTCCTCATTCGTTGCCGGAGTCCCCTTGGTCAATCGATGGTGATGACGACCTTGCCGCGGGCGTGGCCTTCCTCAACATACGCCATTGCCGCCGGGAGCTGCGCCAGGCTGTAAGTCCTGTCGATGAGCGGCGTCACCTTTCCCAATTGCATGAGCCCGGCCAGGACCGACAGGTCCTCCCGGTTCAGGTCCGCCAGGAATGGCACAAACTTCTGGCTCACGAACTTCGACAGGACGATCGCCTCGAGCGGCGTAGCCAGGAACCCGACCCAGTCACCCACGCTGGCGCTGCCGGCGATGACGAGGATGCCCTTCGGCCTGAGGACGCGCCGGTATTGCAGCAGCGAGTGGCTGCCGACGATGTCCAGGATCAGATCGTAATGCTGCCCGCTCCTGGTGAAATCTTCCCGGGTGTAGTCGATGACCTGATCCGCGCCCAGTGATCGGGCCAGCGGCACGTTTCTCGTGCTGCACACGCCGGTGACTTCGGCGCCCAGTGCCTTGGCGATCTGCACGGCGAAGCTGCCCACTCCACCCGAGGCGCCATTGATCAGGACCTTCTGCCCCGCGTGGAGTTGACCCTTGTCGCGCAGGCCCTGCAGGGCAGTGACCGCCGCGATCGGCACGGCAGCCGCCTGCTCAAAGCTCACGTTCGCCGGCTTCACTGCCAGCGCGTGATCCTGGCGGATACTGACGTACTGGGCGAAGGAGCCGAACCTTCCGCCGAAGACTTCGTCACCGGGCTTGAAGCGCGTGACGCTGCTGCCCACCGCCTCGACCGTCCCCGCAAAATCAACGCCCAGGCGGGGGTCGTCCGGTGCGCCGAAACCCTCCGACATGCGTACCACGTACGGCTTGCCTCTCAGGTAGTGCCAGTCCAGCGGATTGACGGAGGCGGCGTGCACCTTGACCAGCACTTCGTCGGCCGCGGGCACGGGCTTGGCAACGTCCTCCAGCTTGAGCACTGCCGGCGCGCCATAGCAGCGATAGACCATGGCCTTCATCAGCGTTGCATTCGCGGGCGGCGTTGGCGCCGGAGCGCAGGGCGAATCGTGTCCAAGGGCGATTGCCAGGGCCACGAGCGCAATGGCCACAAACAGCCCGATGCCGCCCAGAATCCTGTAACGCAGTTTCATGGTTGAACGCCCCTGATGAGCCGCTCTGCGGCATGTGTTCCTGCAGTGTTGGCGACTCGTGCCATGGCCTGCACTATCGCCTGGCCACGCCTATTTCAACAACTTGAACGCGTGCGTCCACTCGTTCCGCAGCAGTCCCGGAATGCACCACAGCATGCACAAGGGCTCGATCGCGCGGGCCGCTGTGACACCGCCCATGTCGGCGCTCTCCCAGCCGAATTGACTGAGAATTCCCGTCACCGCCTGCTTGGCGACGGCATCATTCCCGCAGATGAACATTGTCGGCTCGCCGCCCGCGTACTGCGGGTTCACCATTCTGAGCGCCCCCACCGAATTGAAGGCCTTGACGAAACGCGCGGCTGGATATTCCAGCTGCAGTTGTTCCATCAACGAGCCATCCAGTGTCGTGAAGAATCTCAGCACCCCATTCTGGGGCGGCAGGTCCGCAATGGGGTTGGTGGCGTCGATGACCACCTTCCCCTGCAGTGCAGGCGCGCCAATGAGGCGCAGCGCTGCTGCCGCGGCGGTTCCCTTCACTGCGAGCACCAGGACTTCGGCGTAGGCCGCGACTTGTGCCGGACTGCCCAGCAGGGCCTTGGGATTCGCCGCCGCCCAGTCCCGCAGCTGCGCCTGATCGCGTGTACCGACCATGATCGCGTGGCCGTGCCTGATGAAGCCGGCCGCCAGCGTCTGCGCCACAGTACCCGAGCCGATCACTCCGATTTTCACGTCAACCTCCTGACCGCGCGCCGCCTCAGCCCCGCGCGTCACGTGCGACTTGACCGTGCCGATCGGAATCGAGGTGGTGGCGCTGATCCCGCCGCGGCTCAGGCCCTCATGATAGGCCAGCACCAACAGGGTGCGCCGGGCGGATTTAAATCTTCGTCCTCTTCGGGCGCGGCGGCTTCCTGGGCGCGCCGGGCTTCTTCTGGGCCGCCGTTTCTTCCCTGACCAGCCGCTCCCACGCCGCGCGGATCGCCGGGCGCGCGATCTCCACGCTCGCCCCCTCCAGTTTCACCAGCGTGCTGCCCTGCTCGCCCCAGTCCCCTTTGGCCGGCACGAAGACGGCGGGGGCCTGTCGCACCCGTTTGGCCTGCTCTTCGGGCGCGAGCCGCACCATGCCCCACTCTTCGCCCGGGTATCCGAGGGTGGCGAAGATCTTGCCGCGCACGCGGAAATCCGCGTGTCCCTGGTGCGAGGCCTCGATCACGCCCGGCAGCTCGAGGGCCAGCGCGCGGAACGCGGCGGCGTTCATGCCGCCCTCACGGGGTCGCTGCCCCATGCTGTTGCATCGGCCGCCTCCACCCGCGGCTCAGCTCCTGTCCGGGGCTCGGCCAGCTTCGTTGCACTGTCGGTCATTGCCATCCCCATCACCTGCGCCAGGTGTCCTCCCTAAGAGTGCTATATGACGCACTCAGTTTCCAGTTAGCACACAAAAATGGTTAATACGGCTTTCTTATGGCCTATTGTATCTTTCACGATACAATAAGAGACAACGGGCGACATCTGATGGACGGCGATCTTACGCGCTTACGAATTGACAGGGGGTGGCCCGCGACCAGAAGATCCTTCATGAGATCACGCGCCCGGATCCTCATCCGATGACCGAAAACGATCCGGCCGCCCGCCGCGCCCGACCGAGCAGCCGCGAGGCCCGGCAGAAATCCCGGGCCCAGCGACCGGTGGCACCGGCCTATATCAGCCGCGAGCTCCCGCCTTACGAATTCCTGTCCACCGAGGGGCTCGAGGCCATCGAGCGCCACGCCGACATCCTGCTCGAGGAGATCGGGTTCGAGATTCGTGGCGATGCCGAGGCGATCGCCCTGTGGCGCAACGCGGGCGCCAGGATCGTGGGCGACTGGCGCATCCACGTGCCGGCCGGGCTCGCGCGCGAGCTCGTGCGCCGCTCGGCGCCGCGCGAATTCACGCAGCACGCGCGCAATCCCGTGCGCAGCGTGCAGATCGGCGGCCAGCACACGGTGTTCGCGCCCGCCTACGGTCCGCCCTTCGTCACCGATCTGGATCATGGCCGGCGCTACGGGACGCTCGCGGACTTCCACAATTTCGTCAAGCTCGCCTACCTCTCACCCTGGCTGCACCACTCCGGGGGCACCGTGTGCGAACCGGTCGACGTGCCGGTCAACAAGCGGCACTTCGACATGGTCTACGCGCACATGCGCTACTCCGACAAGCCCTTCATGGGTTCGGTCACGACTGCGGCGCGCGCCGCGGACTCGATCGAACTGTGCCGGATCCTGTTCGGCGCGGACTTCGTCGCGAACCACTGCGTGATCCTGGGCAACGTGAATGTCAATTCACCGCTGGTGCTCGACGGGGAGGCGAGCCGCGTGATCCGCACCTACGCGGCGGCAAACCAGGCGCCGGTGTGCGTCCCCTTCATCCTTGGCGGCGCGATGGGGCCGGTGACGACCGCCGGCGCGCTCGCCCAGTGCTACGCCGAGGCGCTGTTCTGCGTCGCGCTCGCGCAGCTCGAGCGCCCCGGCTCGCCCGTGATCCTCGGCAATTTCCTCTCCTCGATGTCGCTGCGGAGCGGGGCGCCGACCTTCGGCACGCCCGAACCCGCGCTCGCCTATTTTGCCATCGGCCAGCTGGCGCGCCGGCTCAACGTGCCGCTGCGCTGCGGCGGGAACCTGTGCGGATCGAAGGTGGCGGACTCCCAGGCGGCGTTCGAGAGCGCAAACTCGATGTGGCCGGCGTTCATGGCCGGCGCCAATTTCATCCTGCACGCGGCCGGCTGGCTGGAGGCGGGACTGGCGATGTCGTACGAGAAGTTCGTGATGGACGTCGACCAGCTGGGCGGGTTCCACACGCTTGCCAAAGGCCTGAATCTCGACGCCAACGGCTTTGCGCTCGATGCCTTCCGGGAAATCGGCCCGGGCAAGCACTACCTCGGCTCGGCGCACACGATGGCGAACTACGAGCACGCCTTCCATGACTTCGAGCTTGCCGACAACAATTCCTATGAACAATGGAGCGCGGAAGGGTCCACTGACCAGCTCACGCGCGCCAACCGGCGCTGGAAGGCGCTGCTCGAAACGTATGAGGCGCCACCGCTCGACCCTGCAATCGACGAGGCGCTGCTCGCGTACATCGCGCGCCGCAAGACTGCCATGCCGGATGAGCTCAACTGAACGGAGGTTTACACATGAACTCATCGACCCCCATCGCCCTCATCACCGGCGCCAGCCGTGGCCTGGGCAAGAGCGCCGCGCTGAAGCTCGCCGGGCATGGGACCGATGTCATACTCACCTACCTGCACAGTCGCTCCGAAGCCGACGCCGTCGTGGCCCAGATCAGCTCCGCAGGTCGCCGCGCCGTGGCCCTGCCCCTCGATGTGGCCGACAGCGGCAGCTTCACGGCCTTTGCCGGGCAGGTGCGAGCGGCGCTCAAGACCCACTGGCAGCGGGAGCGATTCAACTTCCTCGTCAACAATGCCGGCATCGGCATTTACGCCAGCTTCGCGGAGACGACGGCCGCGCAGTTCGACGAGCTCGTGAATATTCATTTCAAGGGCGCGTTCTTCCTCACGCAGGCCCTGCTGCCGCTGATCGCAGATGGCGGCCGGATCGTGAACCTGTCCTCGGGACTCGCGCGCTTCGCCCTGCCCGGCTACGCCGCCTATGCCGCGATGAAGGGCGCCATGGAAGTCCTCACCCGCTACATGGCCAAGGAACTGGGGCCGCGTGGCATCGCCGTGAATATCGTCGCCCCGGGTGCCATCGAAACCGACTTCGGCGCAGGTGCGGTGCGCGACAACGCGCAGCTCAATGCCGGCATCGCCTCGCAGACGGCGCTCGGCCGGGTCGGCCTGCCCGATGACATCGGCGGCGTCATCGCCTCGCTCCTCTCTCCCGAGAACGGCTGGATTAACGGCCAGCGCATCGAGGTCTCGGGCGGCATTTTCCTGTAGATTCATTCGACGGGCACGGACCAGCCCGTTCGGGAGCATTCTTCCATGAGACACCTCATCGCGATCCTGGCGGCCGGCGCTCTCATCGCTGCACTCCCCGCCAATGCAGATACGGTGGTGGTCACTGCCGATCGCATGGTGGATGTGCTGGCCGGCCGCACGCTCGAGCGCCCGCAGATCACCATCATCGACGGCCGTATCGCGGCGGTGCTGACCCAGGATGCGCCGATTCCCCCGGGCGCACGCCGTGTCGACCTGCCGGGAATGACGCTCCTCCCGGGCCTGATCGACATGCATGTCCACCTCACCTCCGACCCGCGCTACAGCGGCTACCGAAGATTGCCGTTTACGGACAATTTCTGGACCGTGGTCGGAGTGGCAAACGCCAGGCGCACCCTGGAGGCGGGCTTCACCACCGTCCGGAACGTCGGTTCCAGGAACTATGACGATGTGGCGATAAAACAGGGCATCGAGCAGGGGTTCATACCCGGCCCGCGCATCGTGCCGGCGACCTATGCCATCGGCGCGACCGGCGGTCATTGCGATTACACCGAGCTGCCCCCTTCGATCACCACTCCGACCGCGTCCATTGCCAACGGCCCGGACGAGTTGCGCGCAATGGTGCGCAAGCTGCGCAAGTATGGAGCCGAGGTTATCAAGTTTTGCGGCACCGGCGGCGTGCTGTCCAAGACCGACTCCGTCGCCGCACAGCAATACAACCTCGCGGAAATGCAGGCCATCGTAGACGAGGCTCACATGCTCGGGCTAAAGGTCGCCGTGCACGCCCACGGCACCGCCGGCATCAAGGATGCGATCAGGGCAGGCGTCGATACCATCGAACACGCCAGTCTCGCCGATGATGAAGCCTTTGCGCTCGCCAAGCAGCACGGCACGTATTTTTCGATGGATATCTATGACGACGATTACATTCTCGGCGAAGGCGAAAAGAACGGCCTGTTCAAGGAATCGCTGGACAAGGAGCGATCCATAGGACTCAAGCAACGCCAGACCTTTCGTGCGGCGCTCAATGCCGGGGTGAAAATGATCTATGGCACTGACGCCGGTACCTATCCCAACGGCGACAATGCCAGGCAGTTCGCCACGATGGTCACGTGGGGCATGTCGCCGATGCAGGCCATCCAGGCCGCCACCGTCACGGCTGCCGAAGCGCTGGGCCGATCGAAGGACGTTGGCGCCATTGCAGTTGGCCGCTTTGGCGACCTCATCGCCGTGGCAGGGGACCCGCTCGCCGATGTGGGCACGCTGCAATCCGTCCCCTTCGTCATGAAGGGCGGCGAAGTGGTCAAGCAGCCGACACCAAAGGCCGCTCCCTAAGCTCCGGAGCAGACGGCGGGGAGCCGCGCGTCAGATCAATTCCACGCGCTCGACGTCGGCCCCACCGGGATCATGGAGCGCGGTATTGAAGGACACCAGCAGGAACGAGCGATCGCCGGTGTTCTTGAACGCGTGCGCAACGCCGGGCGGAAAACAGAAACTCCAGGCCTCGCCAGAGGGCACCACGGCATCGCAGGTCTGGCCCTCCTCGCAGTAGCGCACCAGCGCCGGCCCGACGACCGCGCTCACCTCCCTGCCCCGCAGGTGCTTGTGGTTGCCGCGCACCGCACCCGGCTCGGTGATCACGGCGTGCACATTTTTCCAGCCGACGAGTTGCGCCGCGTCGAGCGGCTCGAACAGCAGGCCGCGCTCGTCCTGGTGGACGACCAGCTTGGTGATTTCAACCCGGGTTGTCATTGCTGATGCAACCGCACGATCCGCTCAGTGCAACAGGCGATCGAGCGTCGCCAGCGGCACCGCGCCTTCATTGAGCGCCGCCTCGTGGAATTTCTTCAGCGAGAAATCCTTCGGGTGCCGCTCGCGATAGTGCGCGCGCACCTCGTTCCAGCCCTGGGAGCCGGCGTAGTACACGGCGAGCTGGCAGGATGAGAGCTGGGCGCGCTGCAGCTTGGCGGTGGCCTCCTCGCGCTCCTGGTAGGTCTGCTTGATCATCAGCTCGAGCGCCTGGCTGTCCGTCATGCCCATGGTCTGCAACCGGACGTCCAGGATCGTGTTGGCCTCGCCACGCAGCATCTGCTTCAGCATGGCGAGCCGCATCTTCGGATCGTGGCCCAGATAGCCTTCATCCGTCATCATCTGCTGCGCGTAGACCGCCCAGCCCTCGATGTAGGCGTTGTTGCCCCAGATGTTGCGCAGCACGCGGCGCGCGAGCGGCTGGATGCGATTGGCGTATTCCGCCTGCACGTAGTGTCCAGGCATCGCCTCGTGAACCGTGAGCTGGTGCAGGGTGTAGTGGTTGTATTCACGCAGCTTGGAATCGATGCGCGCCTGCGGCCAGTCGGCCGGGATCGGCGTCACCCAGTAATAGGCGCCCAGCTGCGGCTCGAGCGCAGGCGCGGCGTTGAACCCGCCGACCGCGTAGACGCCGCGCATGAACACCGGCGTGTCGATCACGGCGAGGTTGCTGTTGTCGGCGAGCGTGAGCAGGTCCTTCTTCTTGACGAACGCGGTGGACTGCGCCAGCGTCTGGCGTACCTCATCCATGTACGTCGCGGGCGTCGCGTGCTGGCTGGCCACATCCGCGAGCGCCTCCTCCGGAGTGCGCGGCGCGGCGAGCCGGGCTATCTCCGCGCGCGTCGCGGCGAGATCATGTTCGGCCACGGCCAGCAGCTGCGCCGGGGTCTTGCCGGTGTGCAGGTAGAAACCGCATTTCTGGCGGTAGTTCTCCGCCCCGAGCCGCCAGTCGCTGGTCTTTTTCGAAAGCGTATCGGCCAGGTAGGCGTTGAAATCGCGGAGCGACTTCAGGGCCGGTGCGGCCGCGGCGGAGTAGCCGGACTTGAGCTTGTCCGGTGTGGCGGCGCGCAGGGTCTTGTCGATGAGCTCGATGTTGCCATCGTTCTCTTCGCGCGCCACGCGGTTCCACACCTCGGGCGCGTCGAGGAGATTGGCCCTGGCCTGCGCGACCAGCGCCGGCAGGCGCTGCAGGCGCTTGATGATGTAGCCGAAGCGCTCCCCGGCGGGGGCGGAGTTCAGGACGTAGAGGTTGTACAGCCCGTTGCCGATCAGCTCGACGTAGACGGTCGGGTTGTGGCGGTAAGCCTGGATGTGATCGAACTCCAGGAGATTCAGGCCGACGGAATCCCGCACGATATCGAGATCGGCCTGGCGCTCGGCATCGAGCGCGGCGCCTTGGAGCGAGTCGAGCTGATGAGAAAGACCGAGATTGAAGCCGCGCACGCGCGCGATGCCGGCCGGGCTGTAATCGTCCCAGACGCTGTCGAGTCGTACCCCTTTGTGCACGTGGTAGCCGGCGAAGGTCGCCGTGGCCGGAGCGAGGGCGAGGCTCTCGTAGACGAAATCATTGACGAGCGCGTCGGCGTGGGCTTCCGGCGTGAGGCCGAGCGCCGGGGCGCAGATCGCAAGCCCCAGGACCGATGCCGCCATTACCGCGATTCGCTGTTGCATTGGGGACCCCTGCAGTGGATGTGGCAAAGCGGAATCCTGCGCCTGTAGCGCCGGCTTGACCAGCCGTGGATCGGAATGCTGCGGGCGACTATCATGGCGCGCCCTTACTTCCCCCCGTTGAGTCATCGCCATGCGCGCTCGCGTCCTCATCCCGGCCTGCCTCGGCCTGGCCGCCCTGTGCCTGGCGCGCCTGCCCGCCCTGGCAGATGGCACCGGCACTGGGGGCAGGACACCCGCTGAGACAGCGGCGGATCCCTTTCTCTGGCTCGAAGAGGTCGACGGCGCACGCGCCATGGACTGGGTGCGCGCGCAGAACGCCCGGACCACGGCGGTGCTCGACGCCGATGCACATTTTGCCGCCTTTTACCAGGACGCCCTGGCCCTCTCCGAGGCCGCGGATCGGATTGCGGAACCGGCGATACTCGGCGGGCGCATCTACAATCACTGGCAGGACGCCACCCACGCGCACGGCCTGTGGCGCCGCGCCAGCCTGCGCGAGTATCGGCGCCCGGCTCCCAGGTGGGCGACCGTACTCGATCTGGACGCGCTGTCGGCGCGGGAGAAGGCGAACTGGTTCTGGAGCGGCGCGGACTGCCAGCAGCCCGCCGAGCGCCGCTGCATGCTCGCCCTATCGGACGGGGGCGAAGATGCGGTGAGCGAGCGCGAGTTCGACCTGCGCCGCGCCCAATTCGTGCCCGGTGGTTTCTCGCTCCCGCGGGGCAAGCAGAGCCTCGCCTGGCAGAATCAGGACACGCTGTGGGTCAGCCGCGAATGGTCGCCCGGCGAGCTGACCACCTCCGGTTATCCCTACGTCGTCAAGCGCCTGCGGCGCGGCGAGCCGCTCGCCGCAGCGCAGGAGCTGTTTCGCGGACTTGCCAGCGACGTGGGGGTCTTCCCGGTCGCGCTGCACGATGCGGCCGGCCACGAGGCCCTGATCCTGGAGCGCAATCTCACGTTCTTTGAAGCGCAATACCTGCTGCAGACTCCCGCGGGCCTCGTCCGGCTCGGCCTGCCCGGGAAGGTGAATCTCGTGGGCCTGATCGACGGGCGGCTCATCATCGAATTGCGTGAAGACTGGCAAAGCGCCGATGGCGTGCGCTTCACTCAAGGATCGCTGGTGGCAGTGGATCTGGCGCAGGCAGGCGCGGCGCCGGCCAGACTGGAGCCGTCCCTGGTCTATGCGCCCGAGCCCCGCCACGCCTTTGCGCAGGCCAGCGCCACGCGCCACCACCTGCTAGTCACGGAACTCGACGAGGTGAAGGGGCGTGCCTACGTCTACACGCCGATCGCTCCCCGGCAGTGGTCGCGCCGCGCCCTGGCGCTGCCGGACTATGCCTCCGTCGACATCATCGATACCGACCTGCACAGCGACCGCGCGTTCCTCCAGGTCACCGGATTCCTGACGCCGTCGGCTCTCTGGCTCGCCGATCTTGCGGGCAGCAGGCTCGCGGTCGTCAAGACACTGCCGGCACGCTTCGATGCCGCGCGCCTCACGGTGGAACAGCTCGAAGCCGTCTCGAAGGATGGCACGCGGATTCCCTACTTCATCGTGCACGCCAACGACGCGCGGCGCGATGGCACCACGCCGACGATCCTGACGGCTTACGGCGGCTTCCAGGTCTCGGAAACGCCGTACTACTCGGCCAGTACCGGCAAGCTGTGGCTGGAGAGGGGCGGCGCGTTCGTGCTCGCCAATATTCGGGGCGGCGGCGAATTCGGGCCCGCCTGGCACGAGGCGGGTCTCAAGACGCACCGCCAGTGCATCTACGATGATTTCGCCGCGGTGGCCGAGGACCTGATCGCGCGCGGCTTTACCAGCGCCAGGCACTTAGGGATACGCGGCGGCTCCAACGGCGGCCTGCTCATGGGCGTGGAGTTCAACCAGCGGCCGGACCTGTGGGGCGCCGTGGACATCGAAGTGCCCTTGCTCGACATGCTGCGCTACGAACAGATCGCGGCCGGCAGTTCCTGGGTCGGTGAATACGGCAGTGTCACGGTGCCGGAGGAGCGGGCCTTCCTGGCCGCGACCTCGCCGTACCAGAACCTGAAGGCCGGCATGGCCTACCCCGAGCCGCTGGTCTGGTCCACCACCAAGGATGACCGCGTCGGCCCGCAGCACGCACGCAAGTTTGCGGCCCGGCTGGCGCAACTGGGCCAGCCCTATCTGTTCTACGAAGTCATCGAAGGCGGACACGGCGCGGGCGCCACGCTCGATGAGCAGTCCGCCATGGGCGCGCGCGAATTCGTTTACTTCGCGCGCCAACTGGCCTTGCCCTAGGCGGATCCCGCCCGCCGGGAACTTCAGTGCATTGATGCAGTCGCAGCATCCGAAGCACACCAGGCGTCGCACAGCTGAGAATCAGGGGAGCGAGCGCGGAATGCGAGCCGGCATCGCCACGCGCCGCGTGCGCCCCCTTGCACTGCTGGCCGTCGTTGGACTGCACCTGCTCGGCGGGCTGCTGCTCACCCGCGCGCTGCGCGTACCGCGGCCGCGTGAGCCCTCGAACCCGGTGACCGTCTGGCTGGCCTGGAGCGCAAGCACGCGTCCGGCCGGGAATGCGCAGCTCCGCCATGCGGGCACGGCGCGCAGCGAGCCAGCGCCCGCGCCCGCGGCGCCATCGCCACGGATCGCCGCGCCTCCGGCCGCGGCGATCGCCTCCTCCCCGCCTGTGGACTGGATGAGCGAACTGCACGCGGCGGCTTCGGCCTCGATCGGGAATATCTCGCGCCAGCACCGTCGGGATTCCGGCATGGGCTCCACGCCGAAGCCGCCGTACGCCGCCTTGCCCAGTCAAGCGCTATTTCCGTGGTCGCATCAACCGCTCGGCAGGCACTTTGACTTCGATTCCGATACTGGACTGATCACGCTGCGCACCAGGCACTGCGTGTTCGCGCTCTGGCTGATACTGCCGGGATTCGCGTGCGTGCCGGGGCCGGTGAATCCTGAGCCGGGAGAGGGTGACCTGTTCGATCACCGGTTTGCCCCCTGGGAATGGCAGCTGCCCAGATCGCTCCACGATGCGCAGCAGGCACCACCCTGAACCGGCGGCTACTGCGATGAGGGCGCCGCGGCCGGCAAGTGCCACAGCAGATAACCGCGGCCCCCGGGGCGCTCGACCTGGAAGCCTTTCACCAGCCCTGCCGCGGAAAGAACCGCTTCAGAGGGCCCCTGCGCTCTGGTCAGCTCCCCGGCCGTGGCGCGGCCCCGGAGGTACGCCAGCCACTGCGCGCTGGACCACCCTCTACCTCCGATCGGACTCACGATCATGGTCCGCGGCGCACGCTCCAGCCGCCGCTCGAGAAGTGCAGCCGCGTCCGGATCCGCGGCGTCAAGCATCGACCAGCCTTGCGCAGGCAGATAGAGCTGCGCCAAGCCGACTGTGGTCTCGTCCGGATTCCACAGCAGCAGCGGCCCCGGGCCAGCGGCCAGTGTCACTCGCGCGGCCAGCGCCTCGATGTCCTGCGTGCGATTCATCGCGGCGATGAGGCCCAGGAGACCGAGTGAGAACAGCACGCACCAGGCCACGGCCAGGCGCGTGACGGCCACGTGCACCGGCGTCGAGCGCGAAAAAAATTGCTTCATGGCCGCGGCGGCGACCGCGATCGCAGCGAGTGCACTGGCCAGGAACTGCGGCCCATGAGCGCGCTCGACAGTCCACTGCAGCGCGATCGTCACGGCCAGCACCAGCAGGGCCAGCAACGCGATCAGCAGCGCCGTGGTGGAAACCGCGCGCCGCGCGGGCACGGCGCCCGGCTGCGCGGCTGGCTCGGCCATCCACAGCGCGATCAGCAGCACAAAGCCGATCATGCAGGGCGCGGCATAGATGCTCCGGCCCGTGGCGGCGAACGACAGGACCAGCAGGCCGGGCAGCGCCGCGCAGAGCGCGAAGCGCCAGGCCGCGCGGCCCTCGCCTGGACAGCGCGCACCGCGCCACGCCGAGCGCACGGCATACAGCGCGAGGGCCGTCCAGGGCAGCAGGTACAGCGGCAGCTCGATGAAGTACCGGCCGGGCCAGTTCGCATGGCCGCTGGCATAGTTGTAGCGCGCTTCGGCGGCGACGGGCAGCACCCGGCCCACCAGGTTGTTCCAGAACAGGATCCGCAGCGCCTGCGCGCCCTCGGGCCGGGCGGCGACGGCCATGACCCAGGCGCCGATGCAGGCGAGCGGCAACAGCGCGCCGAGCCAGAATTCCCGGCGCAGCAGCTCGCGCCAGCGGCGCTCCCAGGCGATGAAGCACAGGAAGGCCAGCACCGGCACCAGCCAGGCGGCGAAATTCTTGGCGAACAAGGCGAGCGTGAGCCCGGCGTGCATGGCCAGGTACCCGCGCCAGCGCCGATCGCGCGCCGTCGCGCTGAGCCCTGCGTACATGCCGGCGAGCGCGAGGCAGGCGCCGGCGAGCAGCAGGGCGTCGGTGTCGAGCCAGACCTGCACCTGGTAGACCAGGGCGCTGGTGGCGAACACGGCGCCGGCGGCGAGCGCAATCGCGCGCGCGCCCGCACGCACGCCCAGTAGTGAGCGCGCCAGCGCGACCACCGCGAAGAGCGCCAGCAGCGCGTAGCCCAGCTGCGGCAATCGCGCCGCAGCCGCGCTGCGCCCGAATTGCGCCATCGATGCGCCCGCGAGCCAGTAGGTCAGCGGCGGCTTCTCGGCAAAGGTAGCGCCGCCGAGGAGTGGGAGTGGCAGCGGGTGCGTGCTCACCGAGGCCGCCAGGGCCGCCTCGCGCGGCTCGTCCGGCGTCCAGTAGCCGCGGCCGAACAGCCCCGCGCACCACAGCAGCGCGAGGGCCAATGCGATCAGCCAGAGGGAACGGGGATCCTCGGTGCTCACGTGTTGGCGCTCATGTGCGTACCACTTTAAGGCCGGGGCGCCGGATTTTCATCGCTCTTCCGCGGCCACCAGCCGCACCCCGTAGACCACCAGCGCCGCGCCCAGCACCTGCAGCACACCCATCGATTCCCCCAGCAGCTGCCAGGCAAGCAGCATGGTGATCACCGGGCCCAGCGAGCCGATGATTGCCGTCGGAGCGGGGCCCAGGCGGCGAATCGCCTCGGAGAACAGCCAGATCGGCAGCACCGTGGAAAATACCGCCATCGCCGCACTCAACGCCTGCACCTGCCAGGGCTGGGAGATGAGGCTGGCCACCGGCCGTTGTGCCAGGAACAGCGCGATCGCGAACACGCAGGCGGCGGAGGTCGCCCAGGCCGTGAAGCGCGCCGATCCCACGCGCGTCAGCACCGTCGCCGCGCGCAGCAGATAGATGGCGTAGACGACCGCGCTGGCGAAGATCAGCACCCCGCCGAGCCAGACCTGCGCACCGCCGGCATGCAGGTCGTGCGCCACGGCGAGCGCCACGCCGGCGTAGCACAGGAGCAGTGCCAGCAGCATGGTCGGCGATGGGGCGCGGCGCTCCTGCCAGGCCGCGTACAGCACGACGATGGTCGGATACACGTACAGGATGAGGCGCTCGAGCGCGGCCGAGATGTGCTGGAGGCCGAGGAAATCCAGGTAGCTCGAGGCGAAATACCCGAGGAACCCGAGCAGCACGAGCGCGCGCCAGTCCGCGGCAGTGATGGCAGAGGGCGCCGTGCGGGCGGCCCGGGCGCCGAGCAGCAGAAAGAGCGGCAGTGCGTAAATCATGCGCAGTGCCAGCAGCGTTTCGGGATCGACGCCGTAGCGATAGGCCGCCTTGACGAAGATCGCCTTGAGCGAGAATCCGAGCGCGCCCAGCACGGCGCAGCTGACCCCGATGGACGACGGCCGCAGGCGCGTCACGCCCGCTTCAGCGATCGATGCCGTGCGGATGGATCCACCCCAGGCGCCAGGCGATCATCAGCAGCAGGAACAGGGCCACCGAGAGGCCCACGCGCACCGTGAGCGAGCGCACCATCTTGCCCGAATCGCCGTGACCGGTGGCCAGGTGGTAGAGCGCCGTGCCCAGGCTCGCGACGATGGCGATGAGCACGGCAATGACCAGCAGCCTGAACGGATCCATGCGGAGATTATAGGCGCCCGCCTGTACTCGGCGCCCAGCGGACGGCACAATGCCGGCCCCTTTAGGGAACCCCGATCGGAGTCGCCCCTGTGCTGCGTGTGGAATTCGGCTCCCGTCGCTTCATCGCCAGCGCCTGGATGAGCGCGCTGACGCTCGCCGCCGTGCTGCTGTTCGTGCAGCTCGGCCGCTGGCAATGGCACCGGGCGGCGGAAAAGACCGCTTTCGCGGCCGCATTCGCCGCCGGCACGAATGAGCCGGCGAGCGCGCTGGGCACGCGCGCCACGACCTCCCTGCCGCGCTATGCGCAGGTGATCGTCAGCGGCCGCTACGAGCCGGCGCACCAGTTCCTGCTGGACAACATGATCGAGGGCGGTGAGGTGGGCTATGAAGTGCTCACCCCGTTCCGGCTCGAGGACGGGCGCTGGCTGCTGGTGAACCGCGGCTGGGTGGCCCTGCCCGAGGGGCGGCGCGAGCGGCTGCCGGAGCTGGCGATGGCGGCACCGGCGGCCGTGCAGCTGCGCGGGCGGCTCGATGCCCTGCCCGTGACCGGCATTGCCGCCGGACAGGTGCCGCCCGCGGCGGATGAGCGCTGGCCCAAGCGCACCAGCTTTCCCACCGCCGGGCAGCTCGGTGCGGCGCTGGGTGTAAAGGTGGAACAGCGCCAGCTGCTGCTGGCGGCCGGGGAGCCGCAGGGGTTCCGGCGCAACTGGCGCAGCGCGAGCTCTGGGTTCGGCCCGGAGCGGCACCTGAGCTATGCCGTGCAATGGTGGAGTTTTGCGGCGCTGGCCCTGTTTCTCTATGTGTTCCTGAACCTGGAACGGCGCCGCCCATGACGGCTCCGCCTCGCAGGAAGCACAACCGGCGGATGCTGCTCGGGCTGCTGCTGCTGTTCGCAGCGCCGCTCGGCATCGCCTTCTGGCTGTACTACGGTTCGAGCTGGCGCCCCGCGAGCCACACGAATCACGGCCAGCTGATCGCACCGGTGGTGCCCGTACCGGGCGCGCGGTTCACGGGCAAGTGGTCGCTGGTGGTGGTCGGCGCCGGTGAAGCGGGGTGCGATGCCACCTGCCGCAACGCGCTCGTCTATGCCCGGCAGACCTGGCTCTCGCTCGGCAAGCTCTCCCCGCGCGTGCAGCGCGTGCTGCTCGCCGGCGAGGGGTGCTGCGATACCCGTTACCTCGAGCGCGAGCAGGCCGGGCTCCTCACCGTCCCCCCGACCGCGACCGGCGGGGTGAGCCTGCGGCAGGTGTTTCCGGCGCCGCAGGCGCACACGCTCTTCATCGTCGATCCACTGGGCAATCTGATGATGCGCTACGATGTGCGCGAGGACCCCTCGGGCCTGCGTGAAGATCTCAAGAAGCTGCTAGAGCTCTCGCATATCGGTTGAACGATGTCCCGTGCCGCACTCATACGCCCCGTCGCACTCGGCGCCTTCCTGCTGTGTTTCATCGTCGTGGTGCTGGGCGCCTATGTGCGCCTGTCGGCGGCGGGCTTAAGCTGCCCGGACTGGCCCGGATGCTTCGGCCACGCCAGTCCCGCCGGATTGGCCGAGGCCGGCAAGGCCTGGAAAGAGATGATCCATCGTTACGCTGCTGCGACACTAGGCGTATTGATCATCACTCTTGTAGCACTGGCGATACAAACTAAGCGTGAACGGCTGGTGTCCCTGCCCTATGCCGTGAGTCTCCTCGTGCTCGTCGTGATCCAGGGCCTGCTCGGAATGTTCACGGTGACGCGGCTCCTTTCACCCCTGGTCGTCACGGCGCATCTGCTGCTCGGGATGAGCACGCTCGCGATGCTGTGGTGGCTGGTGCTGACGCTCGGCCGGCGCGAGCTCAGCGCCTGGCGCGGAACCACGCCCTTCCTCGGATCGAGCCTGCCGCGCACGCGCCGCATCGCGCTGGCGGCGCTCGTGGCCCTGGGGCTGCAGATCGCGCTGGGCGGCTGGACGAGCAGCCACTATGCCGCCACCGGCTGCCCGGACCTGCCGAAGTGCCAGGGGCAATGGTGGCCGATAGGGCAGAGCGGCAGCGCCGCGCTGATTCATTTCACGCATCGCCTCGGCGCCCTGCTGGCCACCGCGCTCCTGGTGCTGGCGGCGATCCGCGTGCTGCGCTCACGGAGCGATGATTTCGCGCGCCTGGCCGCCACGGCGGTGCTCGCCGCGCTCATCGTGCAACTGTGCATCGCCGTGGCGATGGTGCTGAGCGGTTTTCCGCTCTGGCTTGCCACCGCGCACAATGCCGGCGCCGCGCTCCTGCTGCTGGCGGTGGTGGCCCTGAACCGCTCGCTCCGGCCGGTGTGGAAAGCGCCGTGAGCACGCCGCTGAGCGTCCCGCCCGCAGCGGTGCCAGTGCTGGGCACCGCCCACTGGCGCGATTACCTGGCGCTCACCAAGCCGCGCG
>JANXYA010000176.1 GCA_025350345.1 Gammaproteobacteria bacterium | reverse complement strand
CCGGCCGCGCGCGCAGCGCCCGCCGCCGCCGTAGCGGCGGCACCGGCACCGCTCGCCCCCGCGGCGGCTGCGAGCGCCGACCCGCGCCGCAAGCGCCGCCGCGAGGGCGCGGCAGTCCGCGATCGCCTGGCGCCGCTCCGTGCCGCCGTGGCGCGCCACGAACAGCAGCTCGAGCGCCTCGCGCTGGAGCGCGTCGAGCTGGAACGCGCCCTGGCCGCGCCGGAACTCTACCTCCCGGATGCACGCGCCGGCCTGCAGGGCGCGCTCGCCCGGCAGGCGGAGCTCTTGCGGCTCAGTGCCGGGATCGAAGCGGCGTGGCTCGAGGCGAGCGCGGGATTGGAGGCCGCGATCGCCGCAGGAACGGCTTCCTGAAGCCCGCCGCCGCGTCGCGTTGGCGCCTTGTTAAGTAAAATCCAGGCCGTTCCGCCGAGGTCCGCAGCATCGCCATTGGCCGCCCGGGCAACGTCTTGGGTTTGTTGTGACGCATATCCGCGCCGTTGTGAATGCAGGCCACAATCTCCGCGGGCATAAGCCGATATTCTTCCGGGGTATTTGTTACCGGACAGCGCTTGAATGGGTGCATTTCTCGCAGGCGTGCGCTTCAACGGTTGGACCGTTGGTGCCCGGCTGTTTCTGATCAACGGCCTGCTCGCGCTGGCGCTGGTGTTCGGCGGCATTATTGCGTGGCGGGCCTTGAGCGCACAGAACCGCGCAATGTCGAGCCTGGCCCTGATCAGCAAGGGCGCGCGCTACCACCAGGACGCCGAGACCCGGATATCGGATCTGCGCGGCGACCTTAACTCGGCCCTGGCCGGACGAGCCCGCACGGACACGGAGCGCTCCGACCTGCTCGCTTCCATGGACGACAATTCCAAGGATCTGCGCCGGGATCTGCTGACGCTGGCGAAGCTGGAGCTGCCGCCCGACCTGATGGACACCGAGGCGCGCGTGCAGACGCTCGCCGATGTCTACCTGAGCAATGCGGGTGCAGTCGGCCGACTGGCATTGAATGACTCGGCATCGGCCACCAGGGAGTTGGCGCAGTTCGACGCCTCGGCCTCTGCCCTCAACGATGCCATGGACGCGCAGACCAGTGCGTTCACAACGCATATCGTCAAGGCGAGCAGCGACGCCGAGAGCGCGGAGCGCGACGCCAAGCGCTGGCTGGTCATGGCCGGCGTGCTGATCAACATCATCGTCGGCGTGCTGGTCGTCCTGCTCTCGCGCTCCATACGCGGCTCGCTCAAGTCCGTGCGCGACGTCGCCCAGTCACTCGCCAGTGGCGATCTCAATGCCCGCAACGTCAATCTCGGGCCCGATGAACTCGGCGACCTGGGCGGGGCCATCAACGGCATGGCAGACAGTCTCAACGAGGTCATCGGGCGCCTGCGCGCCGACGCCGACCGCGATGCCTTCGGCAACCAGCTGAGCGAAGGCCTGGAAATGGCCGATACGGAGGAAGAGGCCTACGAGATCCTGGGGCGCGCCATGGTGGCGATCGCGCCTGACGTGCCGACCGAACTGCTGCTGGCCGATTCCAGCCGCGCGCACCTGGAGCGCGCCACTGCCCATCCCACGGCCGGCCCCGCCGGCTGCAACGTGGATTCGCCCTTCAGCTGCATGGCGGTACGCCGCGGCAGCCCGGTCCTGTTCGCCGATGGCGAGGCGCTCAACGCCTGCACCCGGCTGCGCGGCCGCCCCTGTGGCCCGGTCTCTGCCGTCTGCGTGCCCGTCAGCTTCATGGGCCGGGCGCTCGGCGTGCTGCACTCTGCGGCGCCGGCAGGCCGGCTTCCAGACCCCCGGCAGATCGCCAATCTCACGATCCTGGGCGCGCAGGCCGGTGCCCGCATCGGCACGGTGCGTGCCTTCCACAGCACCCAGCAGAAGGCGGCGACCGACAGCCTCACGGGTCTGCACAACCGCCGCTCAGCGGAGGAACGGGCGCGCGACCTGGTCGCATCGGGCCGGCCCTTTGCCGTGGTCATCGCGGACCTCGATCACTTCAAGAAGCTCAATGACTCGCGCGGCCACGAAGCGGGCGACAAGGCACTGCGCCTGTTTGCCGAGACCCTGCGCCTGAGCATGCGCGATGGCGACATGGCTTCCCGCTGGGGCGGGGAAGAGTTCGTGCTGATCATGCCCAATGCCAGCGCAGCGCAGGCCAATGAGGCGGTGGACCGGATCCGCGCCTCGCTGGCCACCGCTCTGCTCACCGGTGGCACGGCGGCCTTTACCTCCAGCTTCGGTATCGCCGACACCACGATGAGCCCGCGATTCGAGCGGATGGTGAAGATCGCCGATGAGGCCCTGTATCGCGCCAAGGAAGCGGGGCGTGACCGGGCCGTGATCGGTGATGCCCGGCTGGCGACCACCGGGGAGTTCCGGCGCCCCGTTGAACACACGAGTTCCGTGAGTCTCAGAAAGCTCGCCGAGGGGTAAAGCGCCGGCCTTCGCGGGGGTCCCGGTCGACCCGGGCGCCGCCCGGAATCAGAACTTGGCGACGACCGTGACCCCAGCCGTCGGCACTCGCAGCACATAGCTGCAACCGCCCGGCGTCTGGAGGACGTAGGCGAGGGCTTCGGCGTCGGTCGCCCTGACTGGCGGTGGATTGGTGCCATCGCGAAACGATTTCTTCGTCCACAGCGTGGCGTACTTGCGGGCGTCGAGCTTCATGACCTTCTCGAGGAAGGCGGCCTGCGCGGAGCTGTTGTCGGCAGGCGCCAGCCGCGCCGCACCGGCAAAGCTTTTCTCGCCGATGAACACGTCGCGGATGTCGGCGGCCTGCAGGTTGACGCCCGCATTGCACACCACGTACAGGTCGCTCGCGGCGGCCCTCAGGGACAGCGCCGCCAGCGCCGCGCCGAGCAGCCAGCGCTGCGCCGCGCGCGGCGAGTGCGTGCGGCGTGGGCGGGAATCAGAAGCGGATTGCATATTGCATCAACCCTGCGCTGTAGTGCTCGCGGCTGCGGTCGGTCAATTGCGTGTCGGCAAACTCCAGTTTGACGGCCGCATCCGAGCCCAGGTCATAGCGCAGGCCCAGCGCGCTGCGATGATAGGAGGCGCCGGAAGTCTGCGCGGCGAAGAAGTTGTCGGTCTGGTCGAGCGAGGTGGATTCGTAGCGCGCGTAGGGGACGCCCCATGCGGTGCGGTATCCGAGCTGGACGAAGCCGGCGTGGCTGCGATGGGAGCCGCTGGAGCCCGACAGATCCTCGTCATCGAACAGGTAGAACTCCGCAATATTTTCCCACTGATCGGTATCGTAGACGGCGTAGCCGCCGTAGCTGAGCACGCGGGTCAGGTGCTCGGGCAGAGCATCGTCGTCGATGCGTGCGTCGAAGGCGTGTACGCCGAGCGTCAAGCCCTCGGTGGCACCTGAATTGAACAGGTACGCCAGGCGTCCGCCAAAGATCAGGTCGCCGTGGGTGTTGCCCGCGCTGCGCATATCGATGATGCCGCCCTGGATCTGCTGGCCGTTACCCACGTAGGCGTCGTACTGCACCTTGCCCGTTCCGACCCGGGGGGCCCCGGTAATCCACAGTCCCACCGTGTGCGTCGGGACGATGCCCCCGCTGTCCTCGAAATTCAAGAATCCCGGACGCCGCAGCGAATCATTGACCCAGGCGCCGTGGTGGAAGGCCGTATTCACGTAACCGAAGGGAGTGTGGAAGCGGCCCAGCCAGACCGTGGCCTGGTCGGCGAGCTGGTAGCCGATCTGGGCGCGCTCCAGATCGACGCCGACCTGGCCCTTGGAGCTGACTTCCGTGTTCATCTCGAACAGGGCGCGGCTGCGATCGCTGAGGCGCGGCGTCAGGTAGAAGTCCAGGTTGCCGACATTGAATCCCTTCAGATCGGCGTTGATCGGGTTGTGCGTGGCGACGCCCACGTCGGCAAAGCCGTGCAGTGGCAAACCCGTGTCGGCTGATCCGCGGCCCGCATTCGCGCTCTCCAGCTGGCCCAGCTGTAGTTCGAGCGCTTCGATCCGGGCCGTATCGGCCGTGTTGGGCGCGGCCACTGGCGCCGGCGGCGCCACGGCGGGACCGGGCGGTGTTGCAGCGGGCGCTGGCGTGCTCGCCACCGCCGTGCCCGGTTGCCGGGATTCCAGTTCACGCACCCGTTCCGTGAGCGCCTGTATCGCCTTGATGCTCTCGTCCAGCTTCTGCTGCAGCTCCTCGACGCTGGGCGCGCGCTCCGCGGCCAGCGCGCGTGCAGGCATCGTGCCGATCAGCAACCCCAGCAGCAGCGCTGCGCAGAGCCGGGAGCCAACCAGGGCGGTCGTGTTGCGTCGCATGTGTACTCCAATAGTCAAAGCAGGGCCGACCAGTTGCCGGACGCGGGAGTGATCGCCCCGCGCCAATGGCCCTGGGCGTCGAAAATCACGAGGCGCGAGTGGTGCATGACGTGCGTGTCGTAATTCCAGAATTCAAAGCCCAGCTGGTGGGCCAGCTGTCGCGTCTCCGCAAGGCTGCCGGTGAGGAAGTGCCAGTTGCTGCGCTCGAGCCGGTGATTGCTGCGGTACTGGCGCCAGCTGGCTGGATCGTCACCTTCAGGGTCGTAGCCCACGATGACAAAACTGGCCTGCTCGCCGCGCTCATCCAGCGCGCTTTGCATGCGCTGGAGTTCAGCAATCGTGGCCGGGCACTGGGTGTGGCAGCGGGTGTAGGCCATCGAGATCACGACGCGCTGCCCGAGCAGATCCGTGAGCGCCAGCGGCTCGCCCCGATCGTCACGCCACTGTTGTGGCAGCTGCTCCAGGCGCGTCACGCTGCCGCTGCTGGCGCTCGCGCCGCAGGCCAGCAGCACACCGGCGCACAGCCATGCGGCCTGCCAACGCATCGATTGCCTGCTGCTGATGATCATGCGCCGGAGGTTAGCAATGCTCCCGCGCCGCAACTGTGATGCCGGCCTCCGATTCACCATAAGCGGGCCGCGCCGCTCCCAATGCTGTGAACGCGTTCACATCGGCCGGGGGAGGGCCGGGGCGTGTTGCTGCCACCTTCAGGCCGCGCCGCACCCCTGTAATATAAATCTGCAAAATCAATGCATTAGGGAGGGCGTGCGGCGCTGCAAAAAGACACAATTAGTTCACTTTACAAACCAATGGAAAGACGTATCATGTGTGCTGCGGGAAGTGCCGGACCAACGGTCCAGCCCTTCCCCATAAGTCGCGGAACATGACCCCCCGTTTCCGCGCCATACCTTGGAGCCCCGCTTGCGGGGCTCTTTTTTTGGCACTCCGCTGCGCTCCTCGCCGCGTCGTTAGAATCGCCCCATGTCACGGGCAGATGACCTGGCGGAGCGCGCGCTCACCACCCTCAACGAGCGATCGCCCGCTACCGCGGCGCTGCTCCAGTGGGCCTCTCCCGATCTCAAGGGCAGCGCGCGAACGGTGTTCGCAGCCAGCGACTTCGTGCTCGACTCGCTCGCCCGGGATGAGCAGCTGCTGCCACAGCTTCTGGCGCTCCCGCCGCAGCTGGCCGCTGCGATCCCCTTGCCGCCGGTCCACGAGGAAGCCGCCTTCATGGCCGGCTTGCGGCGCTGGCGGCGCGCGGAGCTCACGCGCATCGCCTGGCGCGACCTGGCCGGCTGGGCAACGCTCCCGCAGACCCTGGCAGACTTAAGCGACGCGGCCGACTGCGCCATTCGTGCCGCGGCCGAACTGGCCGGACGGCAACTGCGCGCACGCCACGGCGCGCCGGCGGGTGCGGGCGAGGAGGAGCAGGGACTCCTCATCATTGCGATGGGCAAGCTGGGCGGCCGGGAACTGAACTTCTCCTCCGACGTCGACCTGGTGTTCCTGTTCAGCGCGCACGGGGAGACGGCCGGACCGCGGGTCCTCGCGCACGAGGAGTTCTTCCTGCGCCTCGGACAACTGGTGATTCGCTACCTGGATGCACCGACCAGCGAGGGCAAGGCCTACAGGGTCGACATGCGATTGCGGCCCTTCGGCGCCAGTGGGCCGCTGGTGGCCAGTTCCGCCGCCTTCGAGGAGTACCTGGAGCGCCACGGGCGGGATTGGGAGCGCTACGCGTGGATCAAGGCGCGCGCCGTGACCGGCGCGGGCCTGTACCAGGCGGTGTTCCGCGACAGCGTCAGGCCCTTCGTGTACCGCAGGTACCTGGATTTCGGGGTCTTCGAATCGCTTCGTGAGATGAAGGCGCTGATTGAACGCGAAGTGGAACGGCGCGAGCTTAAGGACAACATCAAGCTCGGCCCCGGAGGGATCCGCGAGATCGAGTTCATCGTCCAGTCGCTCCAGCTCATCCGCGGCGGCAGCGAGCGGCGCCTGCAGGGCGGCTCGCTCCTCGAGGCCCTGCCGCGACTCGCCGGCGCGCGCCTGTTGCCGCTGCAGGTCACGCTCGAGCTGGCCGCGGCCTACGAGTTCCTGCGTCGCCTGGAAAACCGCCTGCAGA
>JANXYA010000173.1 GCA_025350345.1 Gammaproteobacteria bacterium | reverse complement strand
GCCGAACTATGTCCCGTGTCATACGCTGCCACCAATGGCCGGGCAGTTCATTTCGCGGAACATAGCTGGCCGAATCACAGGCCCTTGAGGAACGCGAGCAGCCGGTCGTCAGGCCGGTACCGTCCGGGCTTGCCCTCGGGCGGTGTCGTCTTGTCGAGGACCGCCTGCTTCAACGCCAGGTTGGCATCCAGGTAAATCTGCGTCGTCTCGACCGATTCATGCCCAAGCCATAGCGCGATCGTCACTGGCTCGATACCCTCTTGGAGCAGATCCATTGCCGTCGTGTGCCGCAACACGTGTGGGCTGACACGCTTCTTCTTCAATGACGGGCACAGCGCCGTGGCCGTTGCAACGTGTTTGCTGAGCACGTAGTGCACGCCATGCGAACTCAATGTGCCTCCGCGGGCGTTGGGGAACAGCGGCTGCTTCTCGACCAGCGATGGCTCTCGCGCCCACGCGGCCAGTACGGCGCGTGTGTTCTTGCTCAATGGCGTGCACCGCTCCTTGCGTCCCTTGCCGATGACCCGCACGTGGGCCCCGGTGCCGACGTGCAGATCTTCGTGTCGCAGGCTCGTCAACTCCGACAGACGCAACCCGGTTTGCACCGCCAGTAGCAGCAAGGCGTGGTCACGGCGGCCCGACCAGCTCCGCTGATCCGGCGCAGCCAGCAGCGCGTCGACCTCCGGTCGGCTGAGGAAGGGCACCAGCGTGCGCGTGAACCGCTTGGCTGGGATGGCCAGCACGCGCTGGATCTGCGCCGAGTGAGTCGGCGCCTCGAAGGCCGCGAAGCGGAAGAACGAGTGCACGGCGGTCAGCCGCAGGTTGCGCGTTCGGGCAGTGATGCCACGCGCCCGTTCCATCTCGTCGAGGAAGGACATCACCAGCGGCGCGTCGATGTCGTCCAGCGCAAGTGCAGATGGTGCCTTGCGCAGACGCTCGTGCACGAATTGCAGCAGCATTTTGAAGGTGTCGCGGTACGACGCGATCGTGTGCGCACTGGCTCGGCGCTGTTGCATCAGCCGCTGAGTGAAGTACCGCTCCAGAAGAACCCCGAAGTTGAATTGACCGCTCATGACGAATCTCCCCAACGCCCCTCAAGCCGGACCATCGCTTGGGCCATCAACTCGGGGTTGGCGCTCAGGTACCAGTAGGTGCCGGCCACGCAGACATGCCCGAGGTAGGTCGACAGCAGGGGCATCTGGCGCCCCGGGTCCTTGTCCGACAGATACCACCGCGTCAGCGTCTGAACGGCGAAGCGATGTCGGAAGTCGTGCAGCCGCGGCCCCTTGTTCGCGCCGACCGCGCGCAGGCCCGTGCTGCGCGACAGCGTGTAGAAGGTTCGATGAACGTGGCCGCTGTCGAGCCGGTTGCCTCGGCGCGTGACGAACAAGTAGGTGGAGACCGGGTGACGGAAGAACTTCGCGCGCCGCTCGACGTAGTCGGCCAGGACCGCGCTGGTGGACGGGTGGATCGGTACGAGCCGCCACTGGCCGAACTTGGCGCCGCGTATCGTCAAGACCGCCTGGTCGAGGTCCACGTCGGCGAGTTCGAGGTTCAGCGCTTCGGACAGGCGCAGGCCCGTCACGCTGAGCAGACCGAGCAACGCGTGGAAGACCCAGGGCCGCAGCGGCGTCGACGGCCAGGCCACCGGCAATTCAAGCGCCGCATCGAGCAGCCGCCTGATCTCGCCCTCGGTGTACGGGTGAGGCCTGGCGCGCGTGGAGTGATGGGGAAGTAGGCCAAACGGTGGAATCTCGGTGCGGCTGTCGGTGGCAATGCGATGGCGGGCGAAGCCGCGCACGAAGCAAAGCCGCCGGGCCCACTCGGCAGGCTGCACCGTCGGGCGTTGAGCCCACTCCAGTGCCAACCGGGCGCTGATGTACTCGGCGCCATGCGCTTCCATGAAGTCGACGAAGCGCGGCAGCAGTAGCCCTTCGCAGTGCATCTTGTAGCCCAGCCCCTGGCGCAGGTCGACGTATTCCTGCAAGGCCTCGCGCAACGTGTTCATCGTGCACCCCCGGGCCAGGCCATGACCAGGGTTCGCAGAGCCGCCAGATCCACCTTGGCATAGATGCTCGTCGTCTGCGGGCTGCGATGGCGCAGCACCTGACCAATCTCTCGCAGCGAGGCACCTTGGCGCAGCATGTGAGCGGCCAAGGCATGTCGGAACTGATGCGAGCCTCGATGCGGTGCCTCGACCTTGGCCCGCGCGAGTGCGTAGCGCACGATCGAGCCGACGCCGTCCGAGCCCTCGAGCAGACCGCGGATCGGCGCCATCGAGCGAAGGAAAAGGTGCCGGTCCTCGCAGGTCGGCCGGCCGTGCTGCAGGTATGCGGCGATGGCGGCGCCGACGTCGGCCGGCAGCGGCAGCAGGCTCTGCCGGCCGCCCTTGCCGCAGATGCGCAGTTGCGCTTGGTCCCAATCGACATCGTCCAGCGCCAGCCTGATGATCTCGCAGGCCCGCAGCCCTAGGCGCGCCAGAAGCAGCAGCACGGCACGATCCCGTCGGCCGATTGCCGTGGAGCAGTCACAGCTGTCGATGGCGCGTCGAGCATGCTCTGCCGCGATTGCCTTCGGAATCGGCGGCGTGGTCGTCCAGGTGGCGACGGACGGCACGCCGGCGGCGAGCCCGGCGAAGACTTCGCCGCGGAATTCGCCGAAGCGCAGGAAGGATCTCAGCGCCTTGGCCACACCCTTCACGGCCGGGGGTGCCATGCGCGTGGACTCTTGTCGAACGAACGCGATGGAGTCGCTTGGGCCAAGGTCATGGAGGCAGACATTTGCGTGCCCGAACCGCCAGGCCAGGAACTGCCGTGCCACCCTGACATAGGTGTCGACGGTGGCCGACGCCAACGCATGGTTGTGCTGCAGGTGCTGTGCGAAGTCGGCGGCGACGCGGTCAACAGGCGTGGCGCACGAAGCGGCGTCGGTACAGACCCCTTGCTTGCGAAGGAAGATCAACAGCAGCGTCAGCGCTTGCCGTTCCTGGCGCCGCGTGTCGGCACAGCGAGCGCGGCGCCGACCGCGGTTGCGTTGGTAGCGCGCGATCTCGTTGTCGCCCAGCGCATCAAGCGCAACGCCACGTCCCTCGCACCATCGGCCGAAGGCCAATGCGTGTCTCGTCAGGATGCACGCGTAGCCCGCCGAGTATTGCTGGCGGCCCAGCCAGGCGACGAACGCGCTGAGGTGTTCAGCAGCGGTGCCGCCGATCGCACGAACCCGCGCATCGGCACTCTCGTAGGAAGTCTCCAAGTTGCTCTCCTTGCAGGCGGAATTGCCTGGTAGGGAGGATTGCAATGTCCAGCGAAGTTGCGACCTGACCGCGACAACTCGAGGAAATGGTCAGGTACGGGACATAGTTCAGCGCGGGAGATAGTCCAGCCTATGTCCTGAAGTCCATAGGCTGGAGTCGACGGTGCGGTATCTCGGGATCGAGGTGGACGACGCCCTGGAGATCTCCGAACAGACGGAGATCTGATCGCCAGTTCGGGTCGTCTGGCCGTTGGCCAGAAGCACACCGACCGGCCGACCCGACCACCCTTGGCGACTGTGCCGTGTCCAACGGTTGACTGGCCGATGGCGCGGCCGGTTCGACGGGCAGCTTCCTGGATCGGCGCATCCCAACAGAGGACGTACGGTCCATCTAGCCCGTACCGTCAACGCTGATGTATCGTCGTCAGCCCCGGTAGCGATGCCAGCCTAACGAGTCATCGCGTGAACACGCCCTGATAGGGAGGAGTCTCATGTCCAAGGTCAAGGTGGCCAGTTTCGGAATGTCCATTGACGGCTTCAGCGCCGGTCC
>JANXYA010000136.1 GCA_025350345.1 Gammaproteobacteria bacterium | reverse complement strand
GACGCCGACCTGCTGGTGTTCCTGCTCGATGATGAAAAATTGCTCGATACGCTGCCGCCGCGCGCGCGTTTCTACCTGGCCGAGGGCCTGCGGCTGCGCGGCAAGCCCGGCGATGCAGATCGCGCGATCACGGAGTACGAGACCACCCTCAAGACGGCGCCGGAGGATCCGAACGCCTACCAGGCGCTCGGCGTGCACTTCATGCGTGACGGCCACAAGAGTGAAGCGCTCGCGATGCTGCGCCAGTACGTGAAGCTGGAGCCCGATGTGACGCGCAGCAGTTACGCACGGCAGTACATCACGACCCTCGAGCAGGAGGCGCAATGAGACACACGCGAGCGGTTTCCCTTCTCACCGTCACAGCCCTGCTGGCGTTGGCGCCCGCGGCCATGGCCTGGACGGTCGCGGTGGCACATCAGGAGCACCTCAATCCGGGCCGCGGCTACGCCGTGCAGTTTCCCGCCGGCTGGAAGTTCGCCCGCCTGTGGTTCAGCGACGAGACGGGCGCGACCCGCGACGGCCCGGCGCTGCAGACCATCTACGTCAATTTTCGCGAGCACAAGAAGGCCTTCAAGGCGCTGAAGAAGGACTCCGCTCCCGACATGCTGCCGCAGGAGCTCGCCGAGCTGCTGGTCGCCGACATGACCAAGGAGCGCGGGCTGGAGAACGTTGCCATCCAGTCCAATGAACCGGCGGTGCTTTCCGGCCGGCCCGGGTTCCGCCTGAGCTTCGAATACAGGCATCCCGTGGAGCGGGGGGCGGTGCGGGTGCGCGAGATCATCGTGGGGGCTTCGGCACCGCGGGGGCTCTACCTGATCGGCTACCGCGCTCCGGTGCTCTATTACTTCGATCGCGACGTGGGCAGCTTCACCGACGCCCTCGGTTCCTTCACGATTATCGACCCGTCCGCGAAACCGAATTAGTCCTGCGAAGTCCAATGATTTGCGCGACCGGCGACACATGACGCTCGCGCCGGTTCGGGCTATGCTGGTTTCCGTCCCGGCAGCTGAATCGACATAAGCTGCTGATCCTGGAAACTCAATGATGCCGAACTCCCCGCTCGCGAGACCCAAGTGGTGGCTGGCGCCCTTCGCTGCCCTGCTGCTGCTGGGCGCAGGCGCCCAGGCGACCCGGGCGGCGGACAATGGCCCCACGACGCTCCTCCCGGGGGCGAGCGGCGCCCAGGACTTCCTGCCACCCGAGGTCGCCTTCCGTGTCGCGGCGCGCGTGGAATCGCCCGACCGGGTGCGCTTGAGCTGGGCCATTGCGCCCGGGTATTACCTGTACCGCTCGCGCCTGAAATTTGCGACCACCAGCCCTGGCATGAGCCTCGCTGCCCCCGAGCTGCCTGAGGGCGACACCAAGAGCGATGAGTACTTCGGCAAGCAGGTCGTGTATCACATGGAGCTGATCGCCCACCTCGGCGTGCTGCGCGCAACCAATGCCGGCCAGCAGCTCGACCTGGCGGTGACCTACCAGGGCTGTGCGGAAGCAGGCCTGTGCTATCCGCCGATCACGCGCCAGTTCAAGCTCGATCTGGGAAGCGTGGCCGCGCTCGCCAGTGGCGCTGGCGCGGGCGGGAACGGCCTCAGCGGCGGTGGCTCCGCCGCCGGGCAGCCCTTCGTCTCGGAACAGGACCGATTGGCGCAGCTGATCCGCCACGGGCACCTCGCCGCGATCATCGCCACCTTCTTCGGGCTGGGGCTCCTGCTGGCGTTCACGCCCTGCGTGCTGCCGATGGTGCCAATCCTCTCGGGGCTCATCGCCGGCCAGGGGAGCGACGTCACCACGATGCGCGCTTTCCTGCTTTCCCTCACCTATGTGCTGGGCATGGCGGTCACCTACACGCTTGCCGGCGCGGCCTTTGCCGCGGCCGGGCAGCAGGTGCAGGCGGTGTTCCAGCAGCCCTGGATCGTCATCCTGTTCGCGGCGCTGTTCATCGTGCTGGCCCTGTCGATGTTCGGGCTCTACACGCTGCAGATGCCAGCGGCGATCCAGACGCGGCTGACCGCGAGCAGCAACCGGCAGCGCGCCGGCACCTTCGGCGGCGTGGCGATCATGGGCGCCCTCTCGGCCCTCGTGGTGACCGCCTGCGTGGCGCCCGCCCTGGTGGGTGCGCTGCTGGTCATCAGCCAGGGAGGAGATGTGTACCGTGGCGCCCTGGCCCTGTTCGCGATGAGCCTGGGGATGGGCGCTCCGCTGCTGGTGATCGGCACCTCGGCCGGCCGGCTGCTGCCGAAGGCGGGGGCATGGATGGACACGGTCAAGCAGCTGTTTGGCGCCATGATGCTCGGCGTGGCGGCGTGGATGCTCTCCCGCCTGGTTACCGACCGGATCGCGCTGCTCCTGTATGCGATTCCGGCGATCGCGGTCGCGGTGGTGCTGTGGCGGCAACGCGGCCGCGGGGCCCTGCGCCTGCTCGGGCGCGCCACTGCGCTGGCGGCGGGCGTGTATGCGCTGATGCTGGGGCTCGGCAGCGCTCGCGGCGGCACCGATCCTCTGCACCCGCTGGCCACGGCCACCGCGGCGAGCGCGGAACTGCCCTTCGCCCCCGTGGCGAGCGTGGCCGAGCTCGACCGCGCCGTGGTCGCCGCGGCGGCAGCGGGCCGCCCCGTGATGCTCGATTTCTATGCCGACTGGTGCGTGTCGTGCAAGGAGATGGAGCGCGACACCTTCAGCGACCCGCAGGTGCGCGCGGCCATGGCGCACATGACGCTGCTGCGCGCCGATGTCACGGCCAACGATGAGAACGACCGCGCGCTGCTCAAGCGCTTCGGCATCTTTGGGCCGCCGACCATTGCCTTCTACGGTGCCGACGGCCAGGAGAGGGGCAATTACCGCGTGGTCGGCTATATGAAGGCAGCAGCCTTTGCCCAGGTGCTCGCGCGGGTCGCAACGCCGGCGAACCAGAATCCATGAAGACCCCCGCTCCGCTGCTGCTGGCCGCCGCGCTCATCGGCATCGCCGCCGGGTTCCTCGCCTACCGGTATTACCCGAGGCACGCCCCGGCCGTGGCGAACCTGGCGCCCACGTCCCCTCCGACGGCACCCACGGCGGCAGCGCCCCTGCCGGCGGAGGCGCCATCGCCGGCAGCAGCGGAGCTGCCGGGGAAGATCCCGCCGGACGTGCCCGACCTCAAGCTCGCGGACCTGGCGGGCAAGGTCCACGCGCTGCGTGACGGCTCATCGCGGCCGCACCTGTACAATTTCTGGGCCACCTGGTGTGAACCCTGCCGGCGCGAGATCCCGCTGCTCAACGCGCTGCAGCGCCGCTACCAGGGCGATCACCTCCAGGTGGTCGGCATCGCCATCGACTTCCGCGATGCCGTGCGGCAGTTCCTCAAAGTCACGCCCCTGGACTACGCGCTCCTGGTCGGCGAGGAGGACGGGTACGACGCGGCCCAGAAGTTCGGCATGGGGATGGCTTTGCCCTTCTCGGTCTTCGCCGACAGCCAGGACCGGATCATTGCCGTCAAGGTGGGCGAACTGCACCGTGAGGAAGCCGATGCAATCCTGGGGCAGATGCGCTCGCTCCAGCAGGGCAGGACCACCCTGCCGGAGGCCCGTGCCGCGATCGAGGTCGCCCTCAGGCAGTACTCGATTGCGCGTGCGAAACAATCCCAGAATTCATAGTCTATTTGTATCCTGGGCGGATCAATAGACTCCCTCCAAATCGGCGCAGATCGCAGCAAAGTCGCCGACATTGAGTATCAATCTCTGCCCTTTTGGGCTAAATTCGCCGCAGTTTAACAACAAGACCGGGGCCCCCTCAGGACCTACGGTAAAGATCAATGGATATCAGAAAGATAAAGAAATTGATCGAGTTGCTCGAGGCATCGGGCGTCGCTGAGATCGAGATCAAGGAGGGCGAGGAATCGGTGCGCATTGCGCGCCAGTCCCCGGCCGGCTCCCACGCCCATCCACCTGCCGCAGCGGTGGTGACCCACTCGCCGGCGGCGGCTGCCCGCAAGCCTGCGGCCAGCGCCACCCGGGCGTCGGTGAGCCCCAGCCCGCCGGCCGAGGAAGCGCCGGGGACCCCCATCGCCGGTGAGGGCGAGCACGTGGTCACGGCCCCCATGGTCGGCACGTACTTCAACGCTCCGGCGCCGGGCGCTAAGCCCTTCGTCGAGATCGGCGATGAGATCCAGGCCGGCCAGGTGCTGTGCGTCATCGAAGCCATGAAGATGATGAACCAGATCGAATCGGAGATCGCGGGCCGGGTGCGCGCGGTGCTGATCAATAACGGCGAACCGGTCGAGTTCGGCCAGCCCCTGTTCATCCTCGAATAAGCCTCATGCTGGACAAGATCGTCATTGCCAATCGAGGCGAAATCGCGCTGCGGATCCTGCGGGCCTGCCGGGAGATGGGCATCAAGACGGTGGCCGTCCATTCGACCGCGGATTCCAGCCTCAAGCATGTCCTGCTGGCCGACGAATCGGTGTGCATCGGCCCGCCGGCGAGCCGTGACAGCTACCTGAACATGCCCGCGATCATCAGCGCCGCGGAGGTCACCGACTCGGTCGCCATCCACCCGGGCTACGGGTTTCTCTCCGAGAGCGCCGATTTTGCCGAGCGCGTGGAAAAGAGCGGGTTCACCTGGATCGGACCGAAGGCGGAGACCATTCGCCTGATGGGCGACAAGGTCTCGGCCATCGCCCTGATGAGCAAGGCCGGGGTCCCCTGCGTCCCGGGTTCCAGCGGTGCGCTGGGCGAGAATTCCGGTGAGAACCTGCGCATGGCGCGGGAGATCGGCTACCCGGTGATCATCAAGGCCTCGGGCGGCGGTGGCGGACGCGGCATGCGCGTGGTGCACGCCGAAGGCGCGCTCCTCAGTTCGATCGCAGTCACCCGCTCGGAAGCCGCGGCCGCCTTCGGGAACGATCAGATCTACATGGAAAAATTCCTCGAGCGGCCGCGCCATATCGAGTTCCAGGTGATCGGCGACAATTTCGGCAATGTCGTGAGCCTGGGCGAGCGCGACTGCTCCATGCAGCGGCGCCACCAGAAGGTCATGGAGGAGGCGCCGGCGCCGGGCATCAGCGCCAAGCAGCGCACCAGGATGGGCGAGCGCTGCGTGGACGCCTGCAAGGCGGTGAAATACCGCGGCGCGGGCACGCTCGAGTTCCTCTACCAGGACGGCGAGTTCTATTTCATCGAGATGAACACGCGCATCCAGGTCGAGCACCCGGTCACCGAGATGGTCACCGGCATCGATATTGTCAAGACGCAGCTGCAGATCGCCGCTGGGGAGAAGCTGCCGTTCAAGCAGGACGACGTCGAGATCCGCGGTCACGCGCTCGAGTGCCGCATCAATGCCGAGGATCCGCGCAGCTTCATGCTCTCGCCCGGACCGATCAAGCTGTGGCACCCGCCCGGCGGCCCTGGGGTGCGCGTCGACAGCCACGTGTATTCCGGCTACAACGTCCCGCCTTACTACGATTCCATGATCGGCAAGCTCATCACGCACGGTGATACGCGCGAGACGGCGATCGCCCGCATGCGCAACGCGCTCGCCGAACTCGTGGTCGAGGGCATCAAGACCAACACCGCGCTGCACCAGGAGATCCTGGCGCACTCGGCCTTTCACGCCGGGGCACTGGATATCCACTACCTGGAACGGCGCCTCGGCCTGCGCTAGGCCGCGGGTGCCCTACCTCACCCTGTGCTTCGAGTTGCGCGGCCTGGATCCGCAACGCGCGGAGCGCGCCTGCCTCGATCTGGGCGCACTGGCGATCAGCTACAGCGACTCGGGCGACGAGCCGGTCCTGGAACCCGCGCCCGGCGAGATGCGCCTGTGGCCGCGCACGCGCCTGCAGGCCCTGTTCGCCGGCGCGGCCGACGGCCAGTCCCTCCGCGAAACCCTGGCGCGTAACCTGCTTGTGGAAGATGGCCGCATCGAAACCGGGCTGCTCGCCGATCGCGCCTGGGAGCGTGAATGGCTGCGCGACTTTCACGCGCTGCGTTTCGGCGGGCGCCTGTGGGTCTGCCCGCACCACGAGCAGGTGCCGGACGCCGATGCAGTCGTGATCAGGCTCGATCCGGGCCTCGCCTTCGGCACCGGCACGCATCCGAGCACCGCGCAGTGCCTGGAGTGGCTCGATGGGCACCCGATCGCAGGCCAGCGCGTCATTGACTACGGCTCGGGATCCGGAATACTCGGCATCGCCGCAGCGCTGCTGGGCGCCGCGCAGGTCGACGCGTTTGACATCGATCCGCAGGCCCTGCTGGCGACAGCGGAAAACGCGGCCGCTAACGGCGTGGGCCAGCGGCTGCGCGTACACCAGGACGCAGCCGAATTGCCGCCCAGGACCGACCTGCTGATCGCCAACATCCTGGCCAGCAGCCTGTGCGCGCTGCTCGCGGAATTCGCGCCGCGCCTGGGCGAGGGCGGCCAGCTGCTGCTCGCCGGGATCCTCGCCGAGCAGGCGGACGCCGTCGCAGCTGTTTACGCGCCGTGGTTCGATGTTGCACCATGCGGGGCGCGGGAGGGCTGGGTCGCCTTGGCTGGTTGCAGAAAGAACAATGTTTACCGTCTGTCCTAAGTGCGCTCTGACCCTGGCTGTCGCCGCGGCCGACCTGCGGGCCGGACAGGGCTACGTGCGCTGCGGGCGTTGCGCGAATGTGTTCAACGCCCTGCTCGGCCTGTCCGATGAATCCGGGCCCGCTGCCGTCGTGCACACGCCGACGTTGCAGCAGGGGTCCGCAGCGCCGCATCACCCCGCGCTCAATCCCGCCATACCGGAAGCATCGGCGCCGCAGCCACTTCCGCAGCCGCCCGCGCCGCTCGCCGCGCCGGCGCCTGAACCATTGCCTGAGCCCGCGCCATTGCCTGCGCCCGCGCCGTTGCCTGCACCGATGAGTGCGGCGCCACCACCGCCGGGAAACTTCGTTGATCTCGAAGTGGAGGAATTCCGCGGCACGGGCACTTTCGAAAACATCGTGCTCGAGGGCGACAGTTTTCTGCACTCCGAGGAACAGGTGGCCGAAGAGGAGGTGGATATCGAGCTCGCCGAGGTGTCGCGGCGGATCGAGGCGGCCCGCGACTCCGGCGACCTGGCGCGCATCGAGGCGAGCGCGCCGGAAGAAGCAGCTGAAGGGGAAATGGAATTGGAGGAGGAAGGGGAGGAAGAAGAAGAGGAGGAAGAGGGCGCGGAGGACGAGGTTGAAGGATGGCGCCCGCCTGCGCGCGCCCGGCCCGGGTGGCTGGGCATCAGCGCGCTCCTGGTGTTGATGGTGGCGCTGGCCGCGCAGGCGATCAATCACTGGCGGAACGACCTGGCCACCTATGGTGCGTGGTACGGACCGCTGGCCCGGATGTCCGCCGCGCTGGGAGAACCCCTGCGCCCGAACTGGGACCTCAGCGCCTACGACGTGCGCCAGCTCGGCGCCACCAGCGACGTTGCCGACCCAAGGGCGCTGAAAGTGCGCCTCAGCCTGGCGAATCGGGGCGCGCGCTCCCAGGCCCTGCCGCTCCTGCGCCTCAGCCTGCTGGATCGCTATGGCACCGTCGTCAGCAGCGGCGAGCTCAAGGCGGAGCAGTACCTGCCCGCGGCCCTGCGCGGCCAGCATTTCATTGCGAGCGAGCAGCGTATCGATACCGAAGTCAGTGTCGTGGACTCCACGCAGCAGGTCTCGAGCTTCGAGCTCGATGTGTGCGTCCCCGCCGCCAGTGGCGGCCTGCGTTGCGCCGGCGATACGCCGGCGCTCGGCGCCCGGAAATGAGCCTCGCCATCGGCCCCTACGCGCTCGCCGGGCGCGCCCTGCTGGCGCCCATGGCGGGCGTCACCGACCCTCCCTTTCGCGAGCTGTGCAGCCAGTTCGGAGCGGCGCTGACCTGCGGGGAAATGCTGAGCGCCGACCAATCGCTGTGGCAGAGCCCCAAGTCGGCCCGCCGCTCCGCGGCCCGGGCGCAGCAGGGCCGTACGGCGGGCACGGCGCTGGCGGTCCAGCTCGTGGGTTCCGATCCGGCGCAGCTCGCCGCCGCCGCGCGGGCGCAGGTGGCCGAGGGCGCGGACATCATCGACCTCAATCTGGGCTGCCCGGCGAAGAAAGTCTGCAATCGCCTCTGCGGTTCCGCGCTGCTCGGGGACGAGGAACTCATCGCACGCATCTTCGAGGCGCTGGTGCAGGCCGTGGCGGTGCCGGTCACGGTGAAAATCCGCACCGGCCCCGACCCGCAGCGGCGCAACGCCACGCGCATCGCGCAGCTGGCCGAGCGATCCGGCATCGCGGCCATCGCGGTGCACGGCCGCACGCGCGCCGAGCGCTTCCTGGGCGAGGCCGAGTACCACACGATTCGCGAGGTGAAGGCGGCGGTGCGCATTCCGGTGATCGCCAATGGCGACATCACCACTCCCGCGCAGGCGCACGCGGTGCTCGCGGCCACGGGCGCGGATGCGGTGATGATCGGTCGCGCGGCGCTGGGCGCACCATGGATCTTCCGCGATGTCAATTCATTCCTTGATCTGCAGGAAAATGCGCCACCACTCTTGCGCGCGTCAGTCACTGGGTTCATCCTTCAGCATCTCGAATCCCTGTACGCGTTTTACGGCGAGTACACCGGGGTCCGGATGGCGCGGAAACACCTGGTCCGATACAGCGAATTGCGAGCCGAGAGCCGTGCGTTGCGCGCGGAGCTCCTGGCGGCGGAAGATTCCGCATCGCAGTACGCACTGGCCGAGCGTGCCTTTGCGAGTGGGGCGGCAGCAGCGGATTTACAATAATTACACCGATGAACCGAATCGCGGGCAAGGATCTACCGTTGCGCAGCCACACCGAACGGGTGCTGCACGATTACTTCTCGAACCTCAACGGCCACCGCCCCGCGCGGCTCTACAATTTCGTGCTGCGCGAGGTCGAGGAACCGCTCCTGCAGGCCGTGCTCGACTACGCCGAGGGCAACCAGAGCCAGGCCGCGGTGATCCTCGGCATCACGCGCACCACGCTGCGCAAGAAACTGCGCTCGATGGGATTGTCCGAGTAGGGCCTGGGGCCCCCACCCTCTCCATGGCTATCACGCGCGCACTGCTGTCGGTCTCGGACAAGCAGGGCCTCGGCGAGTTTGCGCTGGGCCTGGCGGCGCGGGGCGTCGAGCTGCTGTCCACCGGCGGCACGGCGCAGGCCCTGCGCAACGCCGGCATCGCGGTGCGCGAGGTGTCCGAGTACACCGGTTTCCCGGAGATCATGGCCGGGCGCGTCAAGACCCTCCATCCGCGCATCCACGGCGGCCTGCTGGGGCGCCGCGGCGTCGACGAGGCGGTCATGGCCGAGCATGGGATCGAGGCCATCGACCTGCTGGTCGTCAATCTCTACCCCTTCGCGGCCACCATTGCGCGGCCCGAGTGCAGTTACGACGAGGCGATCGAGACCATCGATGTCGGCGGCCCGGCCATGCTGCGCGCTGCCGCCAAGAACCACGCGGACGTCACGGTTGTGGTCGATCCGGCGGACTATCCGGCGGTGCTGGCCGAGCTGGATGCGACCGGCTCCACCTCGATCGACACGCGCGGGCGGCTCGCGGCCAAGGCCTTTGCGCATACGGCCGGCTACGACGCAGTGGTTGCCAGCTATCTGCTGCGTGCGCAGCAATTGCCCATCGAGCGCTTTCCGGACCATCTGCCGCTGGTGCTCGATAAGCTCCAGGAGCTGCGCTACGGGGAGAACCCACACCAGCGCGCCGCCTTCTATCGCCTGCCCGGAATGCGCGGCGGCTCGGTCGGCACTGCAACGATCCTGCAGGGCCGGGAGCTGTCCTTCAACAACATTGCCGATGCCGATGCCGCCATTGAATGCGTGCGGCAATTTGCCGAACCCGCCTGCGTCATCGTCAAGCACGCCAATCCGTGCGGGGTGGCGATACACCGCACCCTGCACGAGGCCTACGAGAGCGCCTACCGGACCGACCCGACCTCGGCCTACGGCGGCATCATCGGCTGCAACCGCCCGCTCGATGCGCGCACCGCGACGGCGATCATCAACCGCCAGTTCGCCGAAGTGATCGCGGCCCCCGATATTGAACGGGCGGCCCGCGAAGTGCTGGCCGCGAAGCCGAATATCCGCGTCCTGGCCACCGGCGAGCTGGGCGCCAGCACGGGCGATGCCTATGAGATCCGCACCGTCAACGGGGGCGCGCTGGTGCAGGACCGCGACGAGGGTACGATCAGTGCGAGCCAGTTGCGCGTCGTCAGCGCGCGGGCGCCGAATGAGCGGGAACTGGCCGACCTGCTGTTCGCCTGGCGCGTCGCCAAGTTCGTCAAGTCCAATGCCATCGTCTTTGCCCGCCACGGCATGACCCTGGGCATCGGCGCCGGCCAGATGAGCCGCGTGTACTCCAGCCGCATCGCCGCGCTCAAGGCGCGCGATGAGAAACTTGAAGTCCGCGGCTCGGCCATGGCTTCGGACGCCTACTTCCCCTTCCGCGACGGCATCGACGCGGCTGCGGCCTACGGCATCAGCGCGGTGATTCAGCCCGGTGGTTCCAAGCGCGACGCCGAGGTGATCGCCGCGGCCGACGCCCACGGCATGGCGATGGTGTTCACGGACATGCGCCATTTCCGGCACTGAGCGCCGATGAAGCTCCTGATTGTCGGCAACGGCGGCCGCGAGCACGCGCTCGCCTGGGTGTGCGCGGCCTCCGCTTCGGTCACTGAGGTACTGGTGGCGCCGGGCAACGCGGGCACGGCCGCCGAGCCGCGGGTGCGCAATGCGCCGGTGGGCGCGAGCGACATCCCGGGCCTTATCGCCCTGGCCCGCGCTGAGCAGATCGACCTGACCATCATCGGGCCGGAAGGACCGCTGGTCGCGGGCATCGTCGATGAGTTCCGCTCGGCGGGGCTGCGCTGCTTCGGCCCCGATCGCGCCGCGGCCCGGCTCGAGGGGTCGAAGGCCTACACCAAGGAATTCCTGCGCCGCCACGGCATCCCGACGGCGGCGTACCGCAGCTTCACACGAGCGGACTTCGACGCCGCCTGGCTGCGCGCGCAGCGAGCGCCGATCGTGATCAAGGCCAGCGGCCTCGCGGCCGGCAAGGGCGTGGTGATCGCCGCGGACGCCGGCGAGGCGCTCGCCACCGTGCAGGCCATGTTTGCCGGACAATTTGGCAGCGCGGGCGACACGGTCGTGGTCGAGGAATTCCTCGCCGGCGAGGAAGCCAGTTACATCGTCATGGCCGACGGCGCGCACGCCCTGCCGTTCGCGAGCTCGCAGGATCACAAGCGCATTGGCGATGGCGACACGGGCGCGAACACCGGCGGCATGGGCGCCTATTCGCCGGCCGCGGTGGTGGACGGAGCCGTGCACGAGCGCGTGATGCGCGAAGTCATCGGGCCCACGCTGCGCGGACTGGCGAGCGACGGCACGCCGTACACGGGCTTCCTGTACGCCGGACTGATGATCGATGCGAGCGGCGCGCCGCGCGTGATCGAGTACAACTGCCGCTTCGGCGATCCGGAAGCGCAGGCCGTGCTGGCGCGACTCCGTTCCGACCTGCCGTCCCTGTGCATGGCGGCGCTCGAGGGGCGGCTGGCGGGCCAGCGCATCGAGTGGGACGAGCGCGCCGCACTCGGCGTCGTGCTGGCGGCCGCGGGCTATCCAGGCGCCAGCACCCCGGGTGCGAGGATCAGCGGGCTCGAGCGCGCCGCCGCACTGCCCGGCAAGATCTTTCATGCCGGCACCGAGAGGCGCGGGGATGCGGTGCTCACCAGCGGCGGGCGCGTGCTGTGTGCCGTGGGACTGGGAGCGGGGGTCGCGCAGGCCCAGCGCGCCGCCTATGATCTGGTGAGCTGCGTGGATTTTCCGGGAGCGCAATTCCGCCATGACATCGGCTACCGGGCGATCGCGCGCGAACGCTGAGCGCACGATCCCGGGATTGTCCCCGGCGCTGCGCGGCCGCATGCGCTGGCTGTTCCGCCTCGTGAGTGCGCTGAGTCCGTCGCTGGCCGCGCGCCTGGCGATGCGGCTGTTCCTCACGCCGATCGCGCGCTCCATCGCGACGGAAGAAGCCCGGTTCCTCGAGAGCGCCCGCTCGCACCGGCTCACCACGCCGCTCGGCCGGCTGCAGGCCTATGAATGGCCGGGGCCGGCCGGCGCGCCTGCAGTGCTCGTGGTCCATGGCTGGATCTCGCACGCGGCGCGCCTGGCGGAGGTGATCCGCGCACTGCGTGAGCGCGGCCTGCGCGTGGTGGCCTTCGACGCGCCGGCGCACGGCCGCTCCAGCGGCACCCAGGCCGATCTGCCGGCTTTTCGCCAGGCGATCGACGCGGTCACCGCGGCCTGCGGTCCGTTCCACGGCGTGCTGGCGCATTCCTTCGGTGCGCTCACGACCGTCGCCTGGCTCGCGGAGCACACCCCGGCGGAACTGCGCGCGGTGGTGCTGGTGGGGATGATGAACAATGTCGGCTACGTATTCGATTCCTTTTCCCAGTCGATGGCGCTGAACGCTGAGGTCGTCGCGCGCTTTCGCGCGCTGTTCCACCGCCGTTACGGCGGTGAGCCCGAGAGTTTTTCCGCGGACCGGCTGGTCGCGCAACTCCAGCTGCCGATACTGGTGGTGCACGGCGGCATCGATGAACTGGTGCCGGCCGGACATGCCAGCGAGATCAGCAGCCGGCTGCGCGACGGGCGCCTGCTGCTCGTCGGGCACCTGGGCCACAGCGCACCGCTCCGCGATCCGGACACGGTGGCGCAGATCGCCGGGTTCCTGGCGACCCGGCTCGCCCCGTGAACACCCCGGCGGCGCGCCCACCCGCCTTCGCCGCGCTCCAGCACCGCGGCTACCGTGGCTTCGTCCTCGGCAACGCCGTGGCGATGATGGCGGACAACACCGAGCACGTGATCAGCTAC
>JANXYA010000305.1 GCA_025350345.1 Gammaproteobacteria bacterium | reverse complement strand
TGCAATGCCGCCGTGCCCAGCGTCAACGTCAAGTACACCGGCAGTGGTGCCGCCGGCGATACCAGCATCGACCTGAGCTACATTCCGGGCCTGAGCACCCCGCTCCCGACCGCGGTAAGCTGCACGAATCTGTGGGTGGCCGCCTGCCGCATCACCATTGACTACGCCGCGAGCGGCACCGGCGCCGCGACCATCACCCCGGCACATATCGATCCGCTGTGGACCGTCGATCGCGCCGCCAACACCTGTGTCAACTGTCATACCGCCACGCGCACGCAGGTGGTGAGCTGCACGCCCGCCGGCACTGGGACACCCGTGAACGTCACCCTCAGCGTGGCTGCAGCGGGAGGCCTCGAGCTCGACGCCGACCCGGCGCAGAGCCCGGCCGCGCAGCTGCGCGCCTACGTGCAGCTTGTCAGCCTGCATACCACTTCCAGTTTCAGCCTCGATGCCGCCTGCGCCACGGTGCGCACCGATACCCAGGTCTCCGGCTCCATGACGAGCGGTTCTGCAGCAGGCTCGCGCTTCTTTGCGGTACTCTCTGGCACCACGGTGGGTACCGTGAATCACAGCGGGTTTATGACTCCCGCTGAACTACGTCTGCTGTCAGAATGGGTGGATATTGGAGCCCAGTACTACAACAACCCGTTTGCCGCACCGCTCAACTAGGCGGCTGCGCCCGCTGGCGCTGCTGCTGTTCGCCTTGCCGCTGTACTGCCAGGGAACTCAGCGCGAGCTGCTGCAGCTGTTCGTGACGACGCCTTTCCTCGAACTGCATACCGGACCGGGCCGCGGGTATCCGGTGACGCAGGTGGTCGCGCGTGGCGATTCCGTCGATGTGCTATTCCGGCGCACGGAATGGTTCAAGGTCCGCACCGAGCGCGGATTTGAAGGCTGGGCTTCGGAAACCGACCTGCTCAAGACCACGCTGGCTGACGGTACACCATTCACGATCGATCGGGGCGATCGCGACGGCTTCCGCTCACACCGCTGGGAAGGTGGTGTCCTGACCGGCGACTATGCGGGCGCGACACTCGTTGAAGGCTTCGCGGCGCGCTCGCTGACCGACAGCCTCAAACTCGAACTGCAGGTGGGCCAGTTCCTCGGTAACCTGTCGAACGGCTACGTCGCCGATCTGGGTTTGAACCACGTATTCATGCCGCAGCGGCGCTGCTCTCCTTTTGTGACGATGGGCACGGGGCTGGAGCGCACCGAGCCCAAGGCGACACTGGTCGTGCCGCGCAATCAGAACTACCAGACCGCCTACGCAGGCGTCGGCGGGCGTTACTATCTGACGCGACGCTTTTTCCTGCGTGCTGAATACCGTCATCACACGGTATTCACCAAGGGCGATGCCAACGAGGTGAAACAGGAATGGAAAGTCGGATTCGCGTTCTTCTACTGATGCTGTCGGTCACGCTGTGCGGCGGCTGCGCCCACCTGCATTGGCCCTGGCACCGGCACGCCAAACTGCCGCCAGCGCAGGCCGAGCCCGCGACGCAGGCCGAGCGGGATGCCGCGGCGGATGCCGCGGCGGCGGCGGCCGAAGCGGCCCCGCCCCCCACAGTCATCGAGCCGCAGGTGGAGCGTCGCAAGATCAAGGTGCCAAAGATCAAGAGCAAGAATGTCGAGCTCGGCATCAGCTTCGGTGAAATCTCCATCGAGAGCTACACCGCGGCGCCAGTGACCGGGCTGCGTTTTGACTACCACGTCACGGAAGACTTTTTCTTCGAGGCCAGCGCCGGGCGCGCCATGGCCGGGAAGACCAGTTTTGAGACCCTGGGCGGAAATGTCCAGCTTCTCACCGAGCATGAGAGGCGCTTCACGTATTACAACCTTTCGCTGGGCTACAACTTCCTGCCTGGCGAGGTGTTTCTCGGTCGCGGCCTCGCCATGACGAGCGGGTTTTACCTGGTGGGCGGCATCGGCAGCGTCAAGTTCGAGGGTGACCAGAAATTCACCGTCAACTTTGGCGCCGGCTTCCGCGTCCTGCCCACGGACTGGCTGGCGATCCACATCGAGGCGCAGGATCTGGTGTTCAAGTCAGACTTCCTCGGTACCGATCGCCTCAGGAACAACCTGACGGCAGGCCTGGGAGCGACCGTGTACTTCTGAACACGGGAGTCTATGCATGAAATTTGCCAGCCGCTGTCTCATCCTGCTGCCACTGGCGTTCGCCCCCGCCCTGGCCACCTCGATCGAGGGGCTGCATACCGGTGCGCCGGCCCCGCAGTTCCAGCTCACTTCGAGCAGCGGCAAGCCGCTGAGCCTCGCCGACCTCAGGGGGCGGATCGTGCTGGTCAATTTCTGGGCGAGTTGGTGTGGACCCTGCCGCAAGGAGATGCCCCTGCTTGAGCAGCTCAACCGCCAGTACCGCTCCAAGGGCGTCACCCTGGTCGGTGTCGATGTGGAGCCAGACTCCGCGGCCGCCATCGACTGGCTCAAACTCACACCTGTCTCCTTTCCGATACTGTTCGACGTTGACAGCAAGGTCAGTAAGCTCTATCAGGTGGAAGGTATGCCCAACACCGTGATCCTCGACCGTCAGGGCAACGTGCGCTACATCCACCGTGGCTACAGCACGGGCGCCGAGAACGAGTATATGGATCAGATCCGCGCGCTGATCCGGGAATGAAAGGCGCGCCATGACCACTCGACCCACGCCAATCGCTGTTCTGGTCCTGCTGATCGCGGTCGGCACCCTGGCGCTTAGCGCCTGCAGCCCGATCGAGCCCTGGGTCAAGCCCTACGAGCGTGAACACCTCGCCGATCCGATCATGTCCGTCAGCCGCGATCCGGTCTCGACCAACTACTTTGAGCACGTCCTCGAATCGCGCGAGGGCGCCCGTGGTGCCACTGGCACGGTGGGTGGCGGCTGCGGCTGCAATTGATTCGCTGATGCACCGCCGCAGGAAATACACACGCCTGGTCGCACTTGCGGGCCTGCTGCTCGGCTGCGCGCGCGCTGGCGTGCTGCCGGATGATCGCTTCGACGTGCTGTTCCATCGCTACTCGGGCGGCGGCATGACGATCGAGGGTCCCTCGATCCTGGTGCGCAAGAAAATAGGCGATCATGTCTCGCTGACCGGCAATTACTACGTGGACAACATCACGGGGCACGTCGACACCGTATCAGGCGCCTCCACTGACGCGCTGAGCGGCGCGAGCACCTACCACGAGGAGCGCAAGCAGGAATCGCTGAGCATCGATGTGCTGCAGGGCAAGACCACCTACAGCGCGGGCTACATCGCCGGCAATGAACCCGACTACCGTGCCCGGACCGCGTTCGCCTCGGTCAGCGAAGACATGTTTGGCGACCTGACGACGATTTCCTTCGGCGTCACGCGCGGCTGGGACAGGGTGGGTGAGCGTGGCACGACCCGCAACGACCCGCTGGACCGGCGCAACTGGCAGCTGGGCCTGGCGCAGGTCCTCACGCGCAACACGCTGCTGGGTCTGAACTTCGAGACCTCCGAGAGCGAGGGCTTCCTCAGCAACCCCTATCGGCTGGTGCGCTATTTGGATTGCTCGTCTCCGAATTCGCGCGGCTATTGCACGCAGGCCGAGCAATACCCGCATACGCGCACCGGCAACGCCGGTTCGGGCCAGCTCAAGTATTACCTGCCCTGGCACGCGGCGCTCGACGGAAACTATCGCTACTACACCGACACTTGGGGCATCGTGGCCCACACGGCGCAACTGGGGTACACCCAGCCGGTATTCCACAGCTGGACGCTCGACACCCACGTGCGCTATTACCGGCAGAATCACGCTGATTTCTACAGCGATCTGTTCCCCTATGCCGACGCCCAGAACTTCTTGGCGCGCGATCGGGAGCTCGCCACCTTCAAGAGCCTGACCCTCGGGGTCGGTGCGGCCTGGGAATTCCATCCGCAACGCTTCTCATGGTTGCAGAAGGGATCGCTCAATCTTCGCTGGGATCGCATGCGTATCCATTACGATGACTATCGCGAGGCCTGGCTCAGCGGCTATGTGCCCGGCACCGAACCGCTGTACACGCTCAACGCCAATATTCTGCAATTCTTTATTTCGGGCTGGTTTTGACGGATCATCGCGGCCTCGATAAGGCCGCCACAACTTCAGGGGATCGATTCATGAGTCATTTCGTGCCGCCGCGAGCGCTGCTGCTGTCACTTATCGTCCTGTTGTCGCCCTGTGGCGCGGCATTCGCGCAGACCCGCGAGGATGCGCGGTTGATTGTCGCCACGCAGGTGCTCGAGGAGTTGCGTGCCGTACCCGAGCAGAACGTTCCCACCTGGCTGATGGATCGCGCCTACGGCGTTGCCGTGATCCCAGATGTCATCAAGGGTGCATTCATGTTTGGCGGCCGCCACGGCAATGGAGTGCTGGTATCACGCGATGCCGCCGGGCGTTTCAGCAATCCAGTGTTCATATCGCTAACCGGCGGCAGCTTCGGCTGGCAGATCGGCGCCCAGGCCGCCGACGTGGTGCTGATTTTCGCCACGCGCCGGAGCCTGGACAATTTTTCGCGCGGCCAGATCACCCTCGGTGTCAGCGCCTCGGTGGCGGCCGGCCCGGTGGGACGGAGCGGTGAAGCCGCGGCGGGCGTGCAAGCCGAGATCTATTCGTACTCGCGCGCCCGCGGCCTGTTCGCCGGCGTGGCACTGGACGGCACGGCAATTTATTTCGACCGCAAGGCGAACCGCAGTTTCTACGGTGGTGACGTCACCACCGAGGAGATTTTCAGCGGTGCAGCCAAGACGAATGGCGAGCCGGCGCGCCGATTCATCGCGGCCGTTGCCGCCGGTATGTCGCCCGCGGGAGCCACGCCGCCAGGAGTATTAGGCCCCCCTCCCGTGGCTACGCCCGCCCCGGCGCCCTCGCCGGCACCCCCGGCGGAAGGCGCAAAGAGCTTCCCCTTGGCCGACCCGAAGCCGGGGGGCGAGCCGCACTAGCGGCTGCCGACGACGCCGCGCACGGAATCGATCAACTTGATGGAGTCGTATCCGACTCCATCCTTGAAGACGATCTCGACGATTTCAACATCCTCGATGTGAGCGTCCGGATTGCCCTTGATGATCACCAGGTCGGCTTGTTTCCCGGCCGCAACCGTACCGACGCGATCCGCATCGCCGAGATACCGGGCGCCATTTTCAGTGGCGATGTGAATCGCCTGTACTGGCGTGAACCCCGCTTCCACCAGCAGCTCTAGCTCGCGCTGGTCGGCGAAACCCGCCACCACGCCGCCCATGCCGGTCGGATCGGATCCGGCAAGCAACACACTTCCGGCCTGCACGAAGGCGTATTCGAACTCGAGCTCCTTCCTGAATGCCGCGGGCTCAGGCGAGGTCTCGCTGCCATAGCGCTTGCGCAAATAGGCGCTGTCGGTCGACTGCACGCGCCGCCACAGCAACGTCGAGCGGGCGTCGGGCGACAGTGCGTCCAGCAGACGCTTTTGCAGCGTCGGTCTTCCGGTGAAGGCCCCCATTTCAAAGACGGGCAAGGTGGAGGTGATCGCCACGTGGCGTTGCACGAGGTCCAGGATCATCTCGTGCACCGGCCCCGCATTCACATCCAGCGAAGTCATCAGCACGGGG
>JANXYA010000097.1 GCA_025350345.1 Gammaproteobacteria bacterium | reverse complement strand
CGCATCACTACGTACTCAAGGACACCACAGTGGCGTCAGGTGAGTGGGAGGGCATGCGACGCGATGCCAACGGAGCGTGGACATCCTGGTATCACGGTTACTTTCCACAGGGAACGCCACAGGGCGCTTCATACCTGTACTGGGTGGACAGCAAGCCGGATTCAGGCGTGTTTGAAGAGTTCCTGTCCGCAGCGCCATCGCGAGTCGATCTTTGGCTTGGCGCCCATACGCACACAAGCCCGGACGACGCATTCGGCGGGAAGTCTCACATCGAGCGGCGCTGGGGTACGACGTTCATAAACGTCGCCGGCCTTACCCAATATCACGTAAATGCTAGCGCCCCGGAAAATGGGGTGCCCCGCAGCTGGCTATTGACATTCACTGATGGCAGCGACCAGGTAACAGCGCAATGCTACCTACACAGCAATGACTACGCACCACAGGGGTGGTACACAAAGAATGATCGCGTCATCAAGCTGTCAAAACCATTTAGCATGCCTGCCGCTCCTTTCTGAAAGACCATCAGCTCTGTGGTCATCTTGCCAGGGACATCGGGCGCCCCGAAGGCACGCGCTCGCCGCGGGCCGCCCGGGTCAATTGCGCACAAGAGGAAACCCTTCAAGAAGAATTCCGCAAGGACAGCCACCAAGCGATTGCTGCGAGTTGGCGGAGAGGGTGAGATTCGAACTCACGAGTCCCGTGAAGGACTGCCGGTTTTCAAGACCGGTGCATTCAACCGCTCTGCCACCTCTCCGGCGCGATTGCGGCACGGGTCAGGACTTTACTGGAATTTGCTCCAATCCGCCCATGTACGGACGCAACACCTCGGGCACCGTCACGGAGCCGTCGGCGTTCTGGTAATTCTCCAGTACGGCAACCAGCGCGCGGCCGACGGCCACGCCTGAGCCATTGAGCGTGTGGAGTGGCTCGGGCTTGCCAGTGGCGCTGTTGCGCCAGCGTGCCTGCATGCGGCGCGCCTGGAAGGCCTCGCAGTTGCTGCACGAGGAGATCTCGCGGTACTTGCCCGCACCGGGGAGCCAGACTTCCAGATCGTAGGTGCGGGCGCTGGCAAAGCCGACATCGCCCGCGCACAGCGCCACCACGCGATGCGGCAACCCGAGCCGCTGCAGCACCGCCTCGGCGTGCCCGACCAGCTCCTCGTGCGCGCGATAGGAATCGTCCGGGCGCACCATCTGCACCAGCTCGACCTTCTCAAACTGGTGCTGGCGGATCATGCCGCGGGTGTCACGGCCGGCGGCGCCGGCCTCGGAGCGAAAACAGGGCGTGTGGGCGACGAATTTCAGCGGCAGGGATTCGGCCGGCAGGATCTGCTCGCGCACCAGGTTGGTCACCGACACTTCGGCCGTCGGTATCAGGTAGAGATTGTGCTCACCACGCAGCGCAAACAGGTCCTGCTCGAACTTCGGCAGCTGCCCGGTGCCCTGGAGTGTCGCCGCTGACACCAGGTAGGGCACGTACACTTCGGCGTAGCCGTGCTCGCGCGTGTGCAGGTCGAGCATGAACTGCGTAAGCGCGCGCTGCAGATGCGCCACGGCGCCGCGCATCACGACAAAGCGTGCCCCGGAAAGGCGGCCGGCCGCTTCGAAGTCGAGACCACCGAGCCCCTCCCCCACTTCGACGTGATCCCGCGGCGTGAAGGACATCGGCCGCGGCTCGCCCCAGCGGCGCAGTTCGATATTGGCGCTCTCGTCCCGTCCCTCCGGCACCGATTCGTGCAGGAGATTGGGCAGCCCGAGCTGCCAGTCCGTCAATTCCGATTGCACCGCATCGAGCGCGCGATCCGTATCCTCGACCTCGCGGGCCAGGGCCTCGCCACGCGCCATGAACAGCGCAATGTCTTCACCGCGACCCTTGGCCTGACCAATGGCCTTCGCGTGGCTGTTCCGCTCCGCGCGCAGCCGATCGCTTTCCAGCTGCCAGTGGCGCCGCTTCGCCTCGAGCTCGTTGTAGGCCTGCACATCGAGGGAGAAGCCACGGCGGGCGAGATTGCGCGCCACTTCCTCGGGAGCGGATCGGAGCAGCTTCGGATCGATCATCGGCGTTACTTCTTGTTCCGGGCATTCTGATTGCGCTCGCGCAAACGCGCCAGCGCTTCGCCGATGCGCAGCTCCAGGCCGCGGCCCACCGGCTCATAGTACCGCCGGTCCCCAAGGCCGTCAGGCAGATAGCGTTCGCCCTCGGCAAAGGCGCCGGGTTCGTCGTGGGCATAGCGATAGCCCGCACCGTGACCCAATTCCTTCATGAGCCGGGTGGGCGCGTTGCGCAGCTGCATCGGTACCTCGAGCGAACCGTAGCGCTCCACGTCGGCCTGCGCCGCGCCCAGGCCCGCGTACAGGGCGTTGCTCTTCGCCGCGATCGCCATGTAGACGACCGCCTCGGCGATTGCCAGTTCGCCCTCCGGGCTTCCCAGGCGCTCGTAGGCCTGCCAGGCGTCCAGCGCCAGGTTCAGCGCACGCGGATCGGCGAGCCCGATGTCTTCGCTCGCCATGCGTAACACCCGCCGGGCGATATAGTGCGGATCGCAGCCGCCATCGATCATGCGCGCGTACCAATAGAGGGCCGCATCCGGGTCGGAGCCGCGCACGGACTTATGGAGCGCGGAGATCTGATCGTAGAACTGCTCGCCACCCTTATCGAATCGCCGCCGGCCCCCGGAGGCGACCTCGAGTGCCTGCGCGACGCCGATCGTGGGCGCTTCCGCCGCGGCCGCAAGTCCCGCGGCGAGCTCCAGCATGCCCAGTGCGCGGCGGGCATCCCCGTCTCCGGCCTGCGCCAGCAGCTCGAGGGCCTCGGCCTCGATCGCAAGCCCGGTGGCGCCCAATCCACGTTCGCGATCGGCGAGTGCGCGTTTGAGCAGCACGCGCAGGTCAGTGCCACGAGGGGCTTGAGCACATAGACGCGGGCGCGTGAGAGCAGCGCACCGATGATTTCAAAGGAGGGGTTCTCGGTCGTGGCGCCGATGAACACCAGGGTGCCGTCCTCGACGTGCGGCAGGAAGCTGTCCTGCTGGGCCTTGTTGAAGCGATGCACCTCGTCGAGGAACAGCACGGTGGGGTGTCCCGCAGCGGCCACCTGCCGCGCCCTGGCGACGGCCTCGCGGATATCCTTGATGCCGGCCTGGACCGCGGAGAGCGGAATGAATTCCGCGTCCGAGCTCGCCGCCATGAGGCGCGCCAGCGTCGTCTTGCCGGTGCCGGGCGGCCCCCACAGGATCATGGAATGGAGCGCGCGCGCTGCAATGGCTTCCTGCAGGGGCTTGCCGGGCGCCAGGAGCTGGGGCTGACCGATGAACTCCGCGAGCGTGCGCGGACGCATGCGATCGGCCAGCGGCCGCCAGGTCTTCAGCGCGGTTTCAGCCACTGCTCCAGCCATGCTGCCCAGTGCCGCAAGCCCGCCAGGCACAGTGCGAGGCCGAGGGCCACGCCCGCAGCGTCCGCGTAAAAGTCGTACCAGTCTGCAGTGCGGCCCAGGCCCATCAGGCCCTGCGCGATCTCGATGCCGCCACCGAGCGCGAGCAGCCACAGGGCCAGCCTGAGGTAGCTGCGCGGCGCAAGCAGGCCGCCGAACCACAGGGCCTGGGCCAGATACGCGACCACGTGCTCGACCTTGTCGTTGATGTGCATGCGCGGCAGATCGCGCGGCGGCACCAGGCTGGCGACGACGACGACCAGCGTGAGCACCGCGCCCAGGATGTACCAGACTCTCGCATGGCGTAGCTTGTCCATCGTCATCCTAAGGAAGCGGTTGTGCCGTGCCGATCAAGTCAACGCCCGCCGGCGGCTGGAAGCGCAGTTCGGATTCCTCGATACCCGCGTTGCGCGCGCTATCCGAGAACTCCAGTGTGCTCGTCTGTCCGAGGCGATCATGAATCACCAGCTTCGCCAGGGTGCCGCCGCGAAATCCGAGCTCGGCCCTGGCAAAATCCGCGGTCTCGCTGCGCGGCGTGACCTGCACCCAGGCGAGCGAGCCATGCGTGCCGCCATCGGCGAGTTCGAAGGCGGCGCGCACATCTGCCATGCTGCCGGACAGCAGCACCACGGGCGTTGCCGTCAGCGCGGCCGCAGCAGGCTTCACCGTCGCCTGCTGCAGCTCGCGATCATAGAACCAGAGATTCACCCCATCGGCCACCAGCAGCCGCGTCCCGGCATCGCTGGGCTGGTACTCCCAGCGAAAGCGGCCCGGACGGCGTACCAGCAAGGTGCCCGTTCCGCGCTCGAGCGACTTGCCGCTGCCGTCGACCACAACCTGGCTGAAATGGGTGCGGAGACTTATCAGGCCATCGAGGAAGTGATCGAGCGGCGTCGCAGGGCTCATCGTCGCGGACGCCAATGCCGTGCCCGCCAGCCCCAGTGCCAGCAGCAGTACCGCGACGGAGAGCGCGCGAATCATGCGCTCAGCTCCCCGCCGGTGGTGGCGCGAGCACCTCGCGGGCACCGTTGGATTGCAGCGGGCCGACCAGACCCGCGTTCTCCATCGCCTCGATCAGGCGTGCGGCCCGGTTGTAGCCGATCTTGAGCCGCCGCTGCACGTAGGAAATCGAGGGTTTCCGCTCGCGCACCACGATCTTGACCGCCTCGTCGTAGAGCGGGTCCTGCTCGGCATCGCCCGCCGCCACGTCCATTTCCTCATCTTCACCGGAAATCCCGGCCAGGGGCTGCGACGGTCCATCGAGCACCGCTTCGATGTAGCTGGGCACTGCGCTCTTCCTGAGCGCATCGACCACACGATGCACCTCCTGGTCACTGACAAAGGCCCCATGCACGCGGGTCGGAATCGCGGTGCCCGGCGGCAGGTAGAGCATGTCGCCATGTCCAAGGAGCGATTCGGCCCCCATCTGGTCCAGGATGGTGCGCGAGTCCACGCGCGCGGAGACCTGAAAGGCGATGCGCGTCGGAATATTGGCCTTGATCAGTCCGGTGATCACATCGACCGAAGGCCGCTGCGTCGCCAGGATCAGGTGGATGCCCGAGGCGCGCGCTTTCTGCGCCAGGCGCGCGATCAGTTCCTCGACCTTCTTGCCGACCATCATCATCAGGTCGGCCAGCTCGTCGATGACCACCACCACGAAGGGCAGCGCGCCCAGGTCCGGAATCTGGCGCTGATCAATGGACGGATCGTTGGCGGCGCGCTGGATGAGTATCGGATCCTTGATCGGCTTGCCGCCCGCGATCGCGTCCCTGACAAGCCGGTTGTAGCCGGAAATATTGCGCACGCCGAGCGCGGACATCAGCTGGAAGCGCCGCTCCATCTCGGCCACGCACCAGCGCAGGGCGTTGGCCGCCTGCTTCATGTCCGTGACCACAGGCGCCAGCAGCTGCGGGATGCCCTCGTACACCGAGAGCTCCAGCATCTTCGGGTCGATCATGATCATGCGCACGTGCTCGGCGGTGCTCTTGTAGAGGAGCGAGAGCACCATGGCGTTGATCGCCACCGATTTTCCCGAGCCGGTGGTACCCGCGATCAAAAGGTGCGGCATGCGTGCCAGGTCGGCCACGATCGGCACGCCGCCGATGTCCTTGCCCAGCGCCAGCGCCAGGGGCGAGGCCACGTCCTCGTAGGCCTTGCTCCTGAGGATCTCCCCGAGCGTGACCACCTCGCGCCGCTCGTTCGGGATCTCCAGTCCCATGACGGACTTGCCCGGGATCACTTCGACCACGCGCACGCTGGTCGCGGACAGCGCGCGCGCCAGGTCCTTGGCGAGCGCCGTGATCTGGCTGGCCTTGACGCCGGGCGCGGGCCGCATCTCGAAGCGCGTGATGACGGGCCCCGGGTGTACGGCGACGACTTCGACATCGACGCCAAAATCCTTCAGTTTCAGTTCGACCAGGCGGGACATGGCCTCGAGCGCCTCGGCCGAATAGGAGGCCTCGTGCGCTCGTGGATCATCGAGCAGTCCGAGGGCCGGCAGTTCACCGGCCTGCGGCGGATCGAACAGCAGCACCTGGCGCTCTTTCTCCGCGCGATCGCTCTTGGTAATCGCCGGTGCCGGCGCCTCGATGCGCGGCGGCGCACGTGCGCGCACTTTCCGGGTCTCGGCCTCCCCGGCCTCCATGCGTGCCTGCTTGCGCTCGCGCCCCTCGTTGACCTCGCGCGTCAACTGCCAGCGCTCCCGCACGAAGCGGATGGCGCGCCAGACCGCGGCGCCCAGCCCGTCCGCCACGCGCAGCCAGGAAATGCCAAAAGCGACGGCCGCGCTCGCCCCCCAGGCCGCCAGGAACAGCAGCGTCGCGCCCAGCAGATTCAGGACCGCGGCCGCGGCGCTCCCTACAGCCATGCCCACGACGCCACCGGCGCCCTGCGGCAGGTGGCCAGGATTCCAGTGCAGCGTCGCCAGGGCGCAGCTGCTCGCCAGCAGCACGCCGAAAGCGAGCGCGCGCACCGCCACATTGGTCCTGCTCCCGGTCTCGACGTCGGAGCGGGATCGCGCCAGACGGAATGTCATCACGCCCAGCCCCAGCGGTATCAGCAGCGCCGGGCGCCCAAACAGGAAATAGAGCAGGTTCGCCAGCCAGGCGCCAGCGCTGCCGACGCGGTTATGGATGGCATCTCCGGACCCGGTGTAGGAATAGCCCGGATCGCGCGCATCGAAGCTCAGCAGCGCCAGCAACAGGATCAGGACAATCAGCCCCAGGCCGATAGCGGCCGCCTCACGCAATCCCCGCATCACTGCGGCGGAAAAGCGTGGCGCCGACTTGGACTCGGCCGAGGAATTAGTCAATAGGTCCCCTTGATAAATTAGGACTTGGCCGCACGTGCTGCGTTACTTACCATCCCCTGCCGGCCGCAGGTCCCTGGCCACCGCAAGCAACTGGAAATTGTACATGAGCGAGCTCAAGCACCACCGCCTGATCATCCTCGGCTCCGGACCGGCCGGCTACAGCGCCGCGGTGTACGCGGCGCGCGCAAATCGCCGGCCGCTGCTGGTCACCGGCACGGAACAGGGCGGCCAGCTCATGACCACGACCGATGTCGACAACTGGCCCGGGGATGTCGAGGGCCTGCAGGGCCCGGATCTGATGGCGCGCATGCGACGGCACGCCGAGCGCTTCGCCACCGAGATCATCGCGGATCAGATCCACACGGTGCGCCTCACCCGGCGGCCCTTCGAGCTGGTGGGTGATACGGGCACCTACGGCTGCGATGCCCTGATCATCGCCACGGGCGCTTCCGCACAATACCTGGGATTGCCCTCGGAAGAGCAGTATCGCGGACGCGGCGTGTCGGCTTGCGCGACCTGCGATGGCTTTTTCTTCCGTGGCCAGGCGGTGGCGGTGATCGGGGGCGGCAACACCGCCGTGGAAGAGGCGCTGTACCTGGCGAACATCGCCGCGCACGTCACGCTCGTGCATCGGCGCGAGCGGCTGCGTGCAGAAAAGATCCTGCAGGACAGGCTCTTCGAGCGCGAACGGGCCGGCAAGCTGTCCATCGTGTGGAACCACACCGTGGAGGAGATCCTCGGCAATGCCAACGGCGTGAACGGCCTGCGCCTGCGTCCCACGGCCGGCGCGCGCGCGGTCGCCAAGGAGCTGAAGGTGGCGGGCGTATTCATCGCCATCGGCCATCAACCCAATACCGGCATCTTCCAGGGCCAGCTGGCGATGAAAGGCGGGTACATCCTGGTTCGCGGCGGCAGCGGTGGCGATGCCACGGCGACCAGCGTGGCCGGCGTGTTCGCAGCCGGCGATGTGGGCGACCATGTCTACCGGCAGGCCATTACTTCCGCCGGTTCGGGCTGCATGGCGGCGCTCGATGCCGATCGGTTCCTGGAGCAGCTCGACGGAGCCGGATGATTGCCTCAGCGCCGCTGAGCTTTCATGCCGGGATGGCGGACTTCGACGCCGCCGCCTGGAATGCCCTGGCGGGCGACTACCCCTTCCTGCGCCATGAGTTCCTGGCCGCGCTCGAGACCAGCGGCTGCGTCACCTCCGCCACCGGCTGGACACCGCGGCACCTGCTGCTCGGGGAGATGGGGCACCCCCTCGCCCTCGCGCCGCTGTACGAAAAGAGTCATTCCTGGGGCGAGTTCGTCTTCGACTTCGCTTGGGCGCGCGCCTGGGAGGGACGCGGCCTGGACTACTACCCCAAGCTCCTGCTGGCGATTCCCTTCACGCCGGCGACGGGGCCGCGCCTGCTGTGCGCCGGCGCGGACGAGCCGGCCTGCTCCGGCCAGCGCCTCAGCGCGCTGCACGCCCTGGAGCGTGACGCGCGGCGCCGGGGCCGCTCCTCCGTCCACGCGCTGTTCATCGACGAGGCGCTGCTCGCGACGGCCCGCGAAGCGGGCTGGCTCCTGCGCCGGGATTGCCACTTCCAGTGGCACAACCGCGCCTATCGGGATTTCGAGGACTTCCTGGCGACCTTTTCAGCTGACAAGCGCAAGAAGGTGCGCCGTGAGCGCCGGCGGATCGCCGAACAGGGCATCACCTTCCACACGCGGAGCGGCTCGCAGCTCGATGGGCCCACCCTCCAGCGCCTCCATGACCTGCACGCGGCCACCTTCGTGCGCCACGGTCACCTGCCCTATTTGAATGTCCGATTCTTCCGCCAGGTCGCCACCGCCCTGGGCGAAGCGTTCGTGGCCGTGCTGGCCGAGCGCGCCGGCGAGCTGGTCGCCGCCGCCGTCTACTTTCGCTCCAGCACCACCCTGTATGGCCGCTACTGGGGCGCCGCCAGCGATGTGCACAGCCTGCACTTCGAAGCCTGCTACTACCAGGGCATCGAGTACTGCATCCGCCACGGCCTGCAGCGCTTCGAGCCCGGCACGCAGGGCGAGCACAAGCTGGCGCGGGGCTTCGAGCCGGTATTCACCTGGTCCGCGCACTGGCTCGCCGATCCGGCCTTGCGCACCGCCGTGGCGCGCTACCTCGAGCGTGAAGCGGCGGCCGTGACAGAATACGCGGATGCGGCCGCCCGCCACACGCCGTTCCGCGCCTGAACCGATCGAGTCCGAGGCATGATCGCCTGGCTGGCCCCTGGCGACCCGCCCGATCACTTCCCCGCCGTGGAGCGGGCCCTGCTCGATCCGCCCGGACTGCTTGCCGCGGGTGGCGACCTGTCCTGCGAGCGGCTCGTGGCGGCCTACCGGCGCGGCATTTTCCCCTGGTATTCGCCTGGCCAGCCGGTGCTGTGGTGGTCGCCCGATCCGCGCGAAGTCCTGCTCCCGCAGGAGTTTCACACCTCGCGGAGCCTGCGGCGCGCGGCGCGCACCCGCGGCTTCGAATACCACGTGGATCGGGACTTCGCGGCGGTCATCGCCGCCTGCGCGGCGCCCCGGGCCAACAGCCCAGGGACCTGGATCACGGCCCAGATGCGCGAGGCCTACCTGGCGCTCCATGAACGGGGGATCGCGCACAGTGCCGAGATCTGGCGCTCCGGATTACTCATCGGCGGCATCTACGGCGTGAAGCTCGGGCGCGTGTACTTCGGGGAATCGATGTTCAGTGCGGAGCGCGATGCCTCCAAGGCAGCCCTGGCGGGCCTGGTGCGCCAATGCCTGGCCGAGGGCACCGAGATGATCGACTGCCAGCTCCCCTCGGCGCACCTGCGGAGCCTCGGCAGCCGGCCCCTGCCGCGAGCGCAGTTCCTCGGCCGGCTCGCGCAGGCGCTCGGATCGGGTCGCGACTAACGAAATCGCGGCCTCGGCAGCGGTTCAATTGCAATGCGGGGGGGCTTTATGCAAAATTCGCGGCCCTTGGG
>JANXYA010000079.1 GCA_025350345.1 Gammaproteobacteria bacterium | reverse complement strand
CACGCTGCCGAGCGATAGCAGGATCAGCCGCCACATCGGGGGCTACTCCCAGTCCTTGATCTCGAATTCTGGTTGCTGGCGGCGCGCCCGGTCGGAAATCTTCAGCTCCAGATATTTCGCGCCTACGCCTTTGTCGAATTTTAGGGAGGCGCCGCGCCGATAGTCGCGCTCGTTCGGTCCCTTGCCGCCAAACAGGGCCACCAGCTCGTGGGAGCCGGCCTTGAGATTGCCGAGGTAGAGCCGCTGCACACCGCCCTTCAGGAGCGCGGCCACTTCACGCGGCGTGTAGAGATAATTGATGACTTCGCGATTGTCGATCCGGAGAGTGACCGAATCGAGGCCGAAGAAGGACCCGACATCCATCGAAAGGAACACCGCGACCTGGGTGTTGGCCGGAAACAGCAGCTCCTCCTCGAGCACGAACAGGTCCTTGTTCAGATCGACGACCTGCTGCTTGAGGTCCTGGATCTGCTCATCGAGAGCGCGCGTGCCGCTCTCGCCGGTGGCCGGCGCCGCGGCGGAAGCCGCGCCGTCGGCCGCAGCGCCGGGCGCTGGTGCGGCGCTGGGCGATGGCACCGCGACAGCCGCTGGCGCGGGCCCCGGCATGGCGGGCGGCTCGGCGGCGCGGACCCATTGCGTGACCAGGCACATGGCCAGTGCCACGGGCGCCAGCCGCTGCCAGGTTGGAATTGCAGTTCTCATGTTGAGAGGTCCGTTGGGGCTAGCAAGGTGGGCCGGATCGTGCACAGTTCACAGCGGATCATCCAGCAACTCGCGTACCTGCGCGACGTACGAGTTATCAATCCCGTGATCATCCGACTGCAGAAAACGCACCCGGCCGCGACGGTCAATCAGCACCGTGGTCGGCAGGCGCTCGATGCCGTAGGCGCGGCTCACGCCCTTGCGCAGATCGAGCAGCATCGGGAAGCGTACCGGATGCGCATGCGCGAAGCGCGCGGCACGACTCATGTCGTCATCGACGCTGACGGCCAGTGTGACAAGGCCCGCGGACCGGTAGGTGGTCTGCAGATCACCGAGGAGAGCGAGCTGCGCGGCGCAGACCGAACAGCGGCTGCTCCAGAATGCCAGCAGCACGACCTCTCCGCGATGCTCGGAGAGCCGCACATTGCCGCCCGAAGCGGCCGGCAAGGCAAAATCGGGCGCCAGCTCACCGACCGCAGTGGCGGCGGCCATGGCCGGTTGAACCAGCACCAACGGCAGGGCGAGAAGAAAAAAGCGTGCAAAACAGCGGATCACCAGCAGCTCCTTGAGGTAGCGATAAATCGCCGGCCGCTGCGTCCTATTTGACATCATCTGTGCTCCCGATGCGACCGGCGCGTCGCATAGGTATGACACCGGTCACAGCAGGTGCCGTGCCAGCCAGCGTCAAGGATGAGGGAAGAAGCGGCGCCGTGGAACCACCACGAGCGTCTGTGAAGGGCGACAGCGCCCGCGTGGGCCTGGGGGCCGGGGCCCGTGCGCGGCCCTGAGAAACGGCTCCTGGATCAGCTCGGTGCCACCGGCCCGCTGACGATCTGCGGTAGCGCGATCAGGCTCGAATAGGTGCCGATACTGCCCAGGCCCGTGCTGACGCCGCTGGCCCAGCGCATGCTCTGGAACGCGCCCTCCTGCCCGTGCAGTGCCATGTAATTGAGCACCACCATCTCCGCCAGCAGGTTGACCGCATTCGCGCCCGGGCTAGATGTGCTCACGACCGAGCCGTCGGCGCTGTAATAGCCCAGCTGGTTGGTGGCGGCGGCAATGGGACCGGCCGGGTTGTAAACCAGGAAGAAAGCCGCCGCCGTCGACTGATTGTCGCCCGTCCAAACGCCCTTGCCACGGCCACCGGCCGAGTTGTCGATCATGCCGTTGGAGGACAGCGACCCGTCGCTGAACACGTAGAGCATGAGCGGCATATGGCGGCGCGCGGCGTACTCGATGCAGGCGCCCATGCAACGGCCGGCGCGCAGATCTCGGTCCTCGCCAGTGGCCCGGTCGCCCGTGTGGTAATCGAACCCACCCATTTCGATGGTACCGGCGCCGGCATAGCCGTTGACCACCATCTTCATGACGGCGGCGGCCTTGCGGATCTCGGCGTCGCCATCGTATTCAGCCTGGGTGAAGATCCCGGTGGCACCGACGATATTCGGGTCTATGTCCGGGTCAAGCGCCGCCTGGGCGTTGCCGTAGCGGTCAGCGAGGTCGGCCGCTTTCACATAGCCGCACTGCACGAGGTCCTTGACGACCGCATCGGCGCTGACATCGCTCCGCAGCACGATGTTGTCGAGCTTCTTGCGGCTGATGCGCTCCATGGATTCGAGCACTGCGGTGGCATCGGCCTGGTTCAGGAGCCCGACGAGCTTGCCGGTATTGACCAGTCCGGTGACATCCGAGGATTGATCCACCTTGGTGGGCCGCACCGTTGCATCCATCATGTACGAGGGCGCCATGGAATTGCCCCCAGAGTCGGAACTGTCCGAGCCGATGAGGGCCAGCAGGTCGCCCAGCGCGCCGGCCGAGTAGATGCCGTACATCGGGTTGTGCGGATTGTTCGAAGTGTCGTTCTGGCTCAGGGCGGCGATGATCGCACCGTTGACATTGGCACGCGTGGTCACCGCCGTGCGTTCGAGTATGCCGCGCAGGAAGGCGCTGTCGGAGTGAAACGCCAGGCCCAGCTGCCGATCGGTGAAACTGCCGGCACCGATCGAGGAGTTCGGGGTCATGTTGCCGGGCAGGCCGAGTTTGCTGTACCCGGCGGTCGACAGGAAATCGAGCTGCCCGCCCTGCTGGCCAATCAGCACGTTGGAACCGGCGATATTGGCGCCGCCGGCCAGGTCGAAGCAGATTAAGGGGATCTTGCCGGCTCCCGGAACGATGTTGCAGGGACTGTTCTTCAGCGCTGCAATGTCGGGCGCGAGCGCCGCGTAGGCCTGGCGCGGATTGGCGAACAGGCTGAATGCGGAGGCGCCGGCGAAGGCGATGCTGCCGGTGATGAACCCCTGGGAGAGAAACTCGCGCCGCGACACCGGCCGCGGATGATCGGCGTGGCGTAGCGGTTCGTTCAGGCCCAGGGCTCGCTTGCGTCGGATCTTCATAATCGGCCTCGTGGTTCCTTGGACGGTCGTCTACTTGATCATCAGCGCGGCGCTGCCGAGCACGGTGGCACAGGCCGCCTTGGTGATCGTCTTGGTGCGGTCGGGTGCGCAGCCGGCGCCGCAGCTGGAGAGGATCGTCACCAGGGAGTTGAGCTCCGCGCGCACGTCGCTGTCAGCCGGCTGTGTCGCCAGGTTGATGCCGACGCCATTGGCCAGGAGCGGATCGATGAGCAGGCTGGTGTCGGCGAACGCCGTCGCGGGTGCCGCATTGAGCTGCAGTCCGGGGAAGAAGCTCCCCGCCTGCCCCGATTCGACCAGCGAGTCGCAATACTGGATCGCCAGCTGCGCCATGCCGACCTGATGCGAGGCCACGAAGGACTCGATCGTGGGCACAGCGGGCAGCTGCTGCTCGACCAGGGCGTAGGTGGCCAGGACGTTCGGATCGTTCAGCGACACGCCGGTGATACCGGCCAGCGAGGCGTTGAGCTCGCTGAACACCCGCACGCCATATTGCGAACTCTCCGGCTGGTCGGCCGGCGTGGCCGGCTGCGGCACCGCTGGAGGGGTGCGCGCGTACATGCTGCTGCCGATCTGGTCGAAGTCGAGGAAGAAGAGGTCGGAAGTAGGACCCTTCTCCAGGGCGATGACCGTGCCGATTGGCGAAAGCAGCTGACCCACGCCGGGGGTGTAGTCAGCGTCAGTGACCGTGGTGTTGAGCGGTGCGTAGGCCTGCCCGACACTCACCTCCGCGCCATTCATGCCAATACGCATGCCCTTGATTGCAAGGCTGCCCGGCTTGGCCGTGCTGTCCAGGCTGATGAAGGTGGGCCTGTTGAACAGATAGCTGTAGCTGTCGTAGAGGCTGACCTCGAACATCACGTAGGCCTGGTTGATCCCGGTCAGCGCGCTGACGTTGAACAGCAGGAA